>CAJXSU010000031.1 GCA_913061465.1 uncultured Flavobacterium sp. | reverse complement strand
CCATCAGTATCATCATCACATTGTTTCAACTCTACAATATCCGTGATAATAGGTAAGGGGTCTACAATGAGTTCAAAGGAAGTAAAAGTACTACCAGGACTATCATCAGAGATGGTATTACAAGCTACATTATCTATATTTTCAATTCTTACATATACTCTTTGAGAAAGAGTAACCTCGTAATCAGCATTCTTATCAATGGCATTAGAGGTGCTACTAGTTTGCGCATCTGCAAGATCAGTATGATAAGAAATAAAATAATCACCAGGGTTGGTAACTCCTGTTAATATCTCTGCATCTTTAGTATTTAAAAGAAATAAAGATTTTTGATCGATATCTGATCCACTAGCTGCATCATCACAAAGTCTATACACTGAAGGTTGAGTAGGCGTAGGCGTGTCAGTTACTTTAAGCTTAAATTCTACGATGGTATAACACGTAGTATTATTAATATTATGAATTCTTACGTAAATAGTAGGGTTGTCAGAAGTGTTTACACGATAAGGGTTCGCAATAATAGCAGCAGTAGTATTGGCTTCTGCAGCTGCAAGAGTATCAAAATACAATACTTCAAATTCAGTTAGGTCTGGATTTAAAATTAGATCCAAACTGTTAAGTATTTGAGGTGTTTGATCTGCGATTAAATCGAAATCTAGAAAGCCAACTCTGTTCTCATCACAACGATTAATATCAAGTGGTGACGGAATTAAAACTGGAGTGGTGTCTACAATAGCTTCTACTGCAATTCTTTCTGTTGTAGCACATCCTTCTGGAGATGCAGCTACATAATACGTTGTTGAACTGGTAAGCAATGGTGTACTAAATGTATCTCCAGTAAATACAAGATTTCCACCTGTAAGAGCATCATACCAATAAATTTCTCCTTCAGTTACTGTAGCTGACAAGGATACACTCCCACCGGTACAGGTTCTGTCATTGGTGGTCCCTGTAATTACAGGGATATAGATACTGGTGCTTGTAGAAATATTTAAAATGGGATCGCCTGGAGTTCCTCCATATTCTACAATATAACCTTTAGCTTGAAAATCAACTGGTTGTCCTGATGTATCATCTGGTAAATCATTCCATGATCCATCTATACCAACACCATCAGCTGTAATATGTGCATAATCTTCACCTGCTTGAAATTCATTAGGCTCACCTGTATTCCAATTTTCATACATTCCCGGTGGAGCAGCACCTCCAGCTGTACCATTCCAGAATATGGTTCCAGTTTCTGGACCCGTCATCCATTTCCATTCTCCTTCATTATCTTCATCGCTAGCACCTATCCAACCAGTACCTGTAATCTGTTCAGCAGAGATGATACTTTCTTCTTCTGATAAAATTGTAACTAGGTAGCCTTGTAAACCATAATAAGTAGAAGCTTCTGCAAGAATTTTAGCATCTGACCATGTTACTAAATTATTTTCTTTAAAAATATAAAAGTGATCTGTGGAAGGTAGATAATTTGCATCTCCTATGGTAAAAGAAAAAAAACGCTCTCCACTGATGTTTACATCGGTACTTGTAAAAGCAACTTCTCTAACAGCCAATTGAAGATCTGAGTAAAGAATCTGAGCTGAAGGAGCAGTTGGCTCTAATGTCAATTTCCCTTCAGTTGCATTCCATGTGGATGTTATATTTGGATGTGTGCCCGTTAAGATTAAAAGATCTTCAGGATTAGAATATCCAGAAGATATTTGAATAGTAAAAAAATCTAATCTTGTATCATCAGGATCTGTAATTGTAAAATTTTCTGCAATTATAATTTCACTTAAAGGACAGTATGCTCCTCTGAAATTTGATGAAAGTACAGGTGGTTCATTAATATTTACTAATAATTTAAAACTAGTAGTGGCTGGATTACATGTGTTTGGGGCAACAATAGTTACAACACGTGCATAAATATCGTCTGTTAAATCTGGATTATCAGGAATATTGGTATAATTATCAGGATTAGGAATTGGGTTTACATTAGCATCAGCATCAGCTTGGCTTTGATAATATTGTACTCCATAAATAGCTGAATCCTGTCCATCTAATAAAATATTATCAAATAAATCTCTTAAATCAAAAGATGTAAAACCATCCTCTGTGCCATCTGTGTCAAATACTTCATAGATGGTATTTGTAAGTGGAATAATTGTGGGCTGAGAATAAAAATTAATTTCAACTTCATCATCGTCAGTACTTCCGTCTGCATCTGTAACTTCAACTTTATAGATTCCTGATATATCATTATCAATTGTATATATTGGGTTAGTTTCTCCTGTGATCTCTGAAAAACCAGTTCCAGCAGTATCTAAAAACCATTGATATCCGATAGCTGTTGTTGAGGGAGATGTTCCATCTAAAGTAATAACTTCTCCTTCACATACCTCTTGATCAGGTCCTAGATCTCCAACAACAATAGAGCAATCTAAAGGATTTTCTAAACCATCATCAATTAATCTACCTGTCCATTCTAGCGTAAACGAATCATTACCTCCTTGAAAACTATTGATTAACAATAGATATTCTTCACCTTCTCTAAGGTCTAAGAAAGGAGTATACCAAGCAGCACTTTGAAATGATGGAGGGTTTCCAGCTCCAGTTTGACCACCGTCATTTGGATTTCCAGAATTATAATTTGAAATTCCACAATCTCCTGGGCCTGACCAATCTACAGGATTTCCTAGATCATTACAACTAACATCAGGGCCGTAAACCGCAAAATCCCAGTCATCATTGGGGTTGTCAGGGATGATATTAAACCCTAATTGACCATTTCTTGCTGCTTTAAAACGAAACCATATAGAGTTTGATTCAATTCCTGTACCAGCTCCACCATCTCCCAAACAGCCTGATTCGTTAATTGGTAAATCGTTTACATCACCAATTCCTATAACTTCATAATTTACAGTAGTTGTCTCACAAACAGCAACTGCATCAATACAGTCTGCTATATTTTGTGAAAAAACAATTGGGCTAAAAAATATTAATAAAACAACTAGAAGGCTTCTGAAGGTCATCAATTTTTACTAATTTTTTTGTTGGCAATAATTTCTCTTTTGCTTGATAACTCAAAAGTATAATCTCCTTTATCAAAATTTTTAAAATCATGCTTAAAAGCATATAATTTTTTTTCAAAAATTTCAAATTTTTTAATAAAAATTTTTTCTCCAGTTTTATTTTTTATGGTTAGACTATATGAACCTCTGTCCTCTACAGTTAATAATATTGATGATGTTCCTAAAAGATTACTGGGTGATATTTTGATTTTATTTTCTTGACCATAATTATATTGAGTGAACAGAAAAAATAACATAAAAAAAAGGACTATTTTTTTCATCATAAGATCATAGAATTTTAATTTTCACCAATATATAATAAATATTAATTTAAGGTCTATGAAATTAATAAATTTTCAGAATATTAACACTAGGGCTAATTATAAATCTCTCTTTTTTAGCAATGCATAAGATCCATAAATGAAAATATAAGTCCAAGCTATTACTATTATGATATCTAAAAATTCAACATCATAACTTTTATTTATTTGTTCTCCAACAGATGTTGCTACAGACCTAACTGCCCCTAATCTAGTAAAGGGTTCTTTAATTAAATTAGACATCGCCTCAAAGGGTAAAAACCTCATTATATGATCAACACTAGCTGAAATAGATTCAGAACCTCTAAAAACATAAAACAAGAAACCCTTAAAAATACTTTCTAAAATTAGCCATACAAACATTGCTCCAACTGCAAAGGCTGACCTTTTAACTAAAAAACCAAAGAAAAGCCCAAATGAAAAGAAACCTACCAATTTTATAAAAAAACCTACAAGGTATTCGAGATCAGATGTAATTATGGTAAGTTCATTATAATCTGAATATATGAAACCAAGAACTAAAGAAACAATGAAAACAAAAAGTGTTGAAATACCAGCTAAAACAATGACGGTGTAAAATTTAGATAAAATAAATTCTTTTTTACTTAAGCCGTCTATTAAATTTTGTTTAAGTGTCTTATAACTATATTCATTTGAAATCATAGAAACAATAACTAACAGTAAAAAAAACTTAAAAAGAGATGCCATATAGGTGTTAAAGTGCCATATGTATGGGAAATTAAAAATACCCATATCCGCTAAATGAAATTTAATAACACCTATGTCAAATTTTATTGCAGCAACTAGAGCAATAGAAGTTAGTAGAGCAAAGTAAATTAGGGTTAAAATTTTACTAGCACTATTGTATTTAAATTTATGAAATTCTATAGCAAGTAATCGTAACATGTTTAAGTTTTGTATTTAATTGTTGTTAGTCAAATCAAGAAACTGTTGCTCTAAACTTGGTTTTCTTTTTACCAAATGAGAAACTGTTATTCCATTATCAAATAAGTACGTGTTTATCTCAGAGGCCTCCATTTCTTGTGTTAAATAAGCAATAATGAGATCACCCTCTTCTTTAATAGACCCTATGTTACTGTTTTTATTTAAAGTGGAAATTAATTTATTTTTAGGTTCCTTTGTATTGAGTTCAAACAAACCATACGAGATGCTCATTTCGTCAACTCTACCACTATATAATTTTACCCCTTCTCTAATGACTACTACATGACTACACACTTTTTCAACTTCATCTAAAAGATGAGAGGCAAGTAAAATGGTAGTACCGCTTTTTGCTATTTTCTGAATAATTTCTCTTATTTCGTGAATACCTTGAGGGTCTAAACCATTTGTTGGTTCATCTAATATTAAAATCTCAGGGTTATTTAGAAGTGCAGAAGCAATGGCTAATCTTTGCTTCATTCCTAAAGAATAAGTTTTAAATTTACTATTTCTTCTTTCGAAGAGATTAACAATTTTTAGTTTCTCATTTATATTCTCTGTAGATGTATCCTTTATTTTACAAATCAATGATAGATTTTGAATGGCAGTCATATAAGGATAGAAGTTTGGTCTCTCTATAATAGCGCCAACTTTTTTTAGGGCTTGATGTGTTGAAAGATTTCCATCAAACCAGCTAAAATTCCCTGAGGTTTTATTAACAACATTCAAAATAATTCCCAATGTGGTAGATTTCCCACTTCCATTAGGGCCTAAAATACCATATACGTTTCCTTTTTTAATGTCAAAAGATAAATTATTTACTGCATGTACTCGACCAAATTTTTTGTCAAGATTTTTGAGAGTTAAAATTGTTTCCAAAATCGTAATCTATTAAATTATAGTTAATAAGACGAGTATATTTTTATTTTGTTACATAGAATGTAACCAGAGCTCTCAAATAATAAAATTAAGACTTTTATTGAAGATTACTTTTCTCTAGTACTGATCAAAATCTATATCATCAAGGCTTTCAAATTCATCTTTAAATTCATCATCATATTCGTCATTAAAGGCATTGTCAGATTTTTCAGCTATAAATTCTTTTTCAGGAGCTTCCTTAGGTATTTCGCCTACAGTTAAAATTGTTTTTGGTAAGTCCTCTTGTGATGTTGTCGATACATTTATAGTTTCCACATAAAATGTCCACATTTTTAAAAAATCATAAACATATATTAACTTATCTCCAGCTTTTGGAATAATTTCATTGATGAAACAATTTTGCATTGAATTTCCAACTCCAGCTTCAGACATGTCAAATAAAGGAATTTCTTCTCCTTCATTCCATTCATCATCAGTTCTGTAAAATGATGCCATTTCAAAGCCTTCAAAATTGAAAGACTTGGTTATTGTTTGATGAAGGGTTTCTAAATTTATATCATTTTTAACCAAAATGGTTCTAATAATATCTTCTTCAGAATCTAAAACAATTCTTATTTTGTACATATTTTTTACAGTTTTCTTGAAGCAAAATTACAATATTTTATATGTATTTTTGTGTTGCAAACAAATTAGCATGGATAAAAGTAAAATTTTAAGTGTTTTTAATAACACTTCTAAAAACACCCTAATGGAAACTCTTGATATTGAGTATATAGATGTTGGTAAAGATTATTTAACAGCAAAAATGCCAGTAACTTATAAAGTTCACCAGCCTTATGGTCAATTGCATGGTGGTGCTACCGCAGCCCTAGCTGAGTCTGTCGGTAGTGCAGCTTCAAATTTTTTCATTGACGGAGAAAAACAAATTGTAAATGGAATCGAACTTACCATTAATCATTTAAAGAGTAAAAGAGAAGGGATAGTTTATGCTACTGCAACTAATATTCACAAAGGAAGATCTACACATCTATGGGAGGTGAAAATTGTTGATG
The DNA here is from genome assembly GCA_913061465.1 of uncultured Flavobacterium sp. Classification (GTDB taxonomy): domain Bacteria; phylum Bacteroidota; class Bacteroidia; order Flavobacteriales; family Flavobacteriaceae; genus Polaribacter. The sequence continues at coordinate 19,938 of CAJXSU010000031.1, read as the reverse complement.
AACAAGATCAATTAATTTCTGTTTGTAAAATGACAAATATTATTCTTGATAAAAAATAAATTATAATCTAAACTATTTCTTTTGAGTTTAATTTTTGAAAAAATTACAGCTTCTTATCATCAAAGTCTTCCTTTTGTTTGTTTCAAAAAGCCCAAAGCATCAAAATTAAAAGCTTATTTTGGGGAAAATACTGTACTGAATTATTCAACAACATTTAAAGATGAGGGATTCTTATTTGCTCCTTTTAACAACGAAAAAAAATCAATTGTTTTTTTAAAAAAATTATTTCAAATTGTTGAGGAACCTTTTTTTAAGAATACAGAAATATTTACAGAAAAAAAGTTTAAAGTACATTTAGAAGACAAAAAAAATCATTTGGAGTTAGTTTTAGCAGGTATTGATGCTATAAAAAAAAACTCATTTAAAAAAGTTGTACTTTCTAGAAAAGAAAACGTGAAGCTAACTTCATTTGATTTAATAGAAGTTTTTGAGAAATTACTTCAAAAATATGAAAATGCATTTGTTTATGTATGGTTTCATCCAAAAGTTGGTTTGTGGTTAGGGGCAACCCCGGAAAGGCTTGTCACCATAAAAAATAAAGAGTTTCAAACCACAGCCCTTGCGAGTACACAAAATTATAACGGAGATTTAAATCCATCTTGGGGTGAAAAAGAAAAAAAAGAACACCAATATGTATTGGATTATATTATCTCACAGATAATGGATCAGAATAATGGAATTACAGTAAAAAACTTTTCTGTTTCAGAAACTCATACAATTAGGGCTGGTAACTTACTTCACCTAAAAGCAGATATAAAAGGGAAAATTGAAAACTTTGAGTTAAAAAACTTATTGAATACTTTACATCCAACACCAGCGGTATGTGGTTTGCCTAAAGAAGCTGCTAAATCTTTTATTTTACAAAATGAAAAGTATGATAGAACTTTTTATACTGGATTTTTAGGTGAGATCAATGATAATTCTGTAACTGAACTCTTTGTGAATTTACGTTGCGTTGAAATTGATAAAAATCTTGCAGAAATTTATGTTGGTGGAGGTATAACTGAACAAAGTGATCCTGAAAAGGAATGGTTTGAAACGCACCTTAAAACAAAGACCATCAGGAGTATATTATAAAAAAAAGCCATCAATATTAAATTGACAGCTTTTTAAAAATTGAATTTGAATAAAAGTTATTAAATATCGTCAAAGCTTACATCTGTAAAACTTTCCGTTGTTTTTTCTTCTTGAGTTACTTCATCTTCTTTTTTATAGTCTTTTTGATGACGTTCACTAATTACCTCAGATCCTTTTTCGTTTAGAATGTAGTCTGTAGCTTTTGTGAGCATTTCTCTAAAATCACTAAAATCTTCTTTGTACAAATAGATTTTGTGTTTTTGATAATGAAATGAACCATCATCGTGAGTAAATTTTTTACTTTCTGTAACTGTTAAATAATAGTCTTCTGCTTTTGTAGCTCTAACATCAAAAAAGTAAGTTCTTCTTCCTGCTCTTAATACTTGTGAAAATATTTCTTCTTGCTCAACTCTTTCACCCATAATCTTAAAATATGTTTATTGTTTAAAATTTCAAGAACAAATCTAATAAAATATTTTACTTGGCAAAATATACTACTGATTTTCTTTTTCTAAAAGTTGTTGTTCGTATAGCTCTTTGTAATAACCATTTTGATTTATAAGTTGATTATGAGGTCCTTGCTGAATAATTTCTCCGTTATCTAGTATGATAATTTTATCAGCATTTTTTACCGAGGAGACCCTATGGCTTATGATAAAAGTTGTTTTATCTTTAGAAATACTTTCTAAATTTGTTAATATTTTTTCTTCTGTTTCTGTATCAACAGCAGACAAACAATCATCAAAAACTAATATTTTTGGGTTTTTTATAATAGCTCTTGCAATAGAAACTCGTTGTTTTTGTCCTCCAGATAAAGTAACACCTCTTTCTCCTAAAATTGTATCATATTTATCTTTGAATTCTTCAATATTCTGATGAACAACTGCTTTAGTTGCTGCAGAAATAATTTCTTGTTTTGTTGCTTGCTCATATCCAAATTTGATATTATTTGAAATAGAATCTGAAAATAGAAATGGATCTTGTGGTACAAAACCAATGCCTTTTCTCAAATCATTTAAATTTATATCTTTTATGGGATTGTTATCAATTTTAATAGTACCATCGGAAACATCATAAAGTCTAGAAACTAGATTTACAATACTAGATTTTCCTGATCCAGTTTTACCAAGAATAGCTATAGTTTCACCTTTTGTTATTGAAAAATTAATATTTTTAAGTGCCATTATTTTTGTATCGTCATAGGTTAGAGATACATTTCTGAATTCTATATTTCCATTTAATTCAAATGGTTCTGTACTATTACTTTTTATTTCAGGAACTTCTTTAAGAAATTCGTTAATTCTTTTTTGAGAAGCTTCTGCTTGTTGAACCATAGAGGTTACCCAGCCTACAACAGCAACAGGCCAAGTTAACATATTCACGTATAAGATGAATTCTGCAATGACACCAATAGGTATTTCACCATTTATGTATTGTTTTCCACCTATATAGATTACCGTTAAATTACTTATCCCTATTAATAAAATCATTAAAGGAAAAAATAGAGCTTGAATTTTATATAAACTTATATTTTTCTCTTTACTCTTATCAGCTATTTTATCAAAACCTGCAATAACCATTGGTTCTATTCCATATGATTTTACAACATTTACACCAGAAAAAAACTCTTGATTGTAGGTTGTTAATTTAGATAGATATTCTTGAACGATGGTACTTCTTTTATTGATTATTTTACTAATGTAAAATATTGAAATCGATAGAACAGGAAAAGGGATTAGTGTATACATAGTTAAAACCGGGTCTGTCTTTACCATTTGTGTAAAACCAACAATAAACAAAAAAATCATATTCATAGAATACATAATTGCTGGTCCAAAGTACATTCTAACTTTAGATACATCTTCACTTATTCTATTCATTAAATCTCCAGTTCTATTTTTTTTGTAAAAATTTATCGAAAGTCTTTGGTATTGCTTATATATTTCGTTTTTCAAATCAAACTCAATTAATCTAGAGGTTACAATAATCATTTGTCGCATAACAAAAGTTAGAAAGCCTGCAAAAACAGATATGCCTACAATGAATAAAATATTCCATAACAATTCTTCTTTTACAATTGATTTGTCTAGAATATCCCCTTTCATGAAACTCTCCACAGAGTTAAGGGATTTTCCAATAATTTTTGGAATTTGAAGCGCTAATATTTTGGATAAAATAGTAATAAAAACACCTAACAAAAGTCTCCATTTGTACTTTATAAAATACTTATCAAGATATCTTAAAGATTTCATTAATTATTTTTGTGGAAGTTAAAATTTAATAATATATAATAATGAGGCAATTAATTTGTAGTTATTTGAAGATATCTTATTTTTGACCATTATATATTATGAATTACACAATATTTCATTTTTCATACCCAAATCCAACATATGACATCAAAAATTATTGAAACTGACTTTTTAAAGAATGATCCCGTATTCGGACAACTATCTTTTGATAGCCATGAACAAATTGTTTTTTGTAATGACAAAGATACAGGTTTAAGGGCAATTATTAGTATACATAATACAGTTTTAGGCCCTGCATTAGGTGGAACTAGAATGTGGTCTTATCAAAGTGAATGGCATGCTTTAAATGATGTATTGCGTTTGTCTAGAGGAATGACTTATAAATCTGCGATCACAGGTTTAAATCTAGGTGGTGGGAAAGCGGTTATTATTGGCGATGCTAAAACTCAAAAGAATGATAAGTTGATGAGAAGATTTGGTGAGTTTGTAAATTCTTTAAGTGGAAAATATATTACGGCTGAGGATGTTGGTATGGAAACCAGAGATATGGATGTAATTAGAGAAGTTACCCCTTTTGTTACAGGAATTTCAGAGCATAATGGAGGTTCAGGAAATCCATCACCCGTTACTGCTCATGGGGTTTATATGGGTATGAAAGCGGCCGTCAACTATAAATTTGGATCAGAAAATTTAGAAGGTAAAAAAATACTAGTTCAGGGTGTTGGCCATGTTGGGGAAACATTGGTGAAATTTATTACAGAAGAGGGTGCTCATGTAATTATTAATGATATTAATGAATCTCGTCTAGAGGAATTATCAAAAAAATATAATGCAAATGTCGTTTTAGGTAATGATATTTACAATTTAGATCTTGATGTATACGCTCCATGTGCTCTAGGTGCAACAATTAATGACAAAACTATTCATAAATTAAAAACAAAAGTTATTGCAGGTGCTGCTAATAACCAGTTAGCGGATGAGGTTAAGCATGGAAGGATTCTTAAGGAAAAGGGAATTGCTTATGCTCCCGATTTTTTAATTAATGCAGGAGGTATCATAAATGTTTATGGAGAATTAAAAGGGTATTCTAAAGAAGAAAGTATCAAAAAAACTGAAAATATTTACAATACAACACTTGAAATATTTAAACATTCAGATAAAGAAAATATCACCACGCACAGAGCAGCATTCAATATCGCACAAAATAGAATAGATAATTATAAAAAAGAGAGAAACTCTTAATCCACCTAAAGAAATAATTATATTTTTGCAACGCGACTGATTTTCTATCTTTCGCTTTTTTTATTAAAAAATAAGTTCTTTAAATGATCAATAGAAGACATATTCGAGTTAAGGTAATGCAATCAGTCTACGCAATGATTAAATCTCATGATGATGATATTGTAAAGGAAGAAAAATTCTTAAAATTTAGCATTAAAAAAATGTTTGATTTGTATGTTTTACTTTTTAAACTCTTGGTTGAGGTTCAAAATTTAGCTGAACAAAAACAGGAAATTTCAAAGAAAAAGCATTTAGTTACTGATGAGGATTTATCTCCAAATAGGAAATTTGTAGAAAATAAATTAATTAAAAAAATAGCCGAAAGCAATTCTTTATCTCTTCATATTGAAGCTCAACACCTAAACAATTGGTCTGCAGATGATGAATATGTGAAGATTATATGGGATAAATTACGAAATAGTACTTTATATACCAGTTATCTTAGTTTGGAGGACGATTCCTTTACTATTGATAAAAATTTCGTAGTTGATTTTTTTACAGATATTATTGCTCCAAGCACAAAACTTGCGGAATATTTTGAGGATCAAAATATTACATGGGTTGACGATATTCCTTTTGTTAACACTTGGGTTGTCAGATCACTCAAAAAACAAAAAGAAACTAGTGCTTTTTCGTTAGGGAATCTTTACAAAAATAAAGATGATTCAGATTTTGTGTCAGAATTATTTAAAAAAGTCATTTTAAATCATCATACTTTTGAAAATGACATCAAAATTCACACGCCCAATTGGGAGTCTGATAGAATTGCTGATATAGATATGATACTTATTAAAATGGGGGCATGTGAATTTTTAAACTTTCCTATGATACCTATTAAGGTTACCATTAATGAATATATAGAAATTGCTAAAGATTATTCTTCTGAAAAAAGTAGTTATTTTGTTAATGGAGTACTAGATAAGTTATCTCGAGAGTTTGAAAAAGATAAAAAACTCATTAAAGTTGGACGAGGATTACTATAATTTATTATTTTTACAAAAATTAAATATTATCATGAAAAAATTATTATTACCGTTTATTTTATTATTGTCAGTTGTTTTTATTACTTCTTGTAATAAAGAAAGCGCTTCTGTTAAAGTAAAAAAAGAAAACCTTGAAACTGCTAAAAAGAGAGATGTCCAAATCAGTAAAGGTACTGCTGAAATCAAGTTTGATATTACAGAATATGACTTTGGTACAGTTAACGAAGGGGAGATTGTAGAAGCCAAATATATGGTTACTAATGCTGGTAAAACAGATTTAATAATATCGAATGTCCAAGCATCTTGTGGGTGTACAGTTCCTGTATGGCCTAAGGATCCAATTAAGCCAGGAGATTCAGCAGAGGTTTTAGCTAATTTTAATACAGCTGGTAAACCAAATAGACAAGCCAAAACACTAACTTTATTTACGAATACTGCTAGAGGAAGAGAAGTGCTTAAATTAAAAGGGTCTGTAACACCAAAGTTGACCTCAATTCCAAAAAAACAATAATGTTTCAAAATATAATATTTCAAGTTTCTCCTTCAGATGGTTTTGGTGGAATGATGCTACCTATGCTGGCACTTTTAGTTGTTTTTTATCTCTTTATGATATTACCTCAAAACAGAAAACGAAAAAAAGAGAAAAAATTTATTACTGAATTAAAAAAGGGGGCCAAAGTAGTTACTTCAAGTGGTATTCATGGCAAGTTAACTGAAATGAATGAAAAAGATGGAACTGTTACTATTGAGACTGGTGCAGGAAAAATAAAATTCGAACAGGCCGCAATTTCTGTTGAGTTGAGTAAAAAATATGCTCCAGCTATAGCGAAAAAATAAGTTTAAAATTTTATAAATTAAAAAGTGAGCTATATATAGTTCACTTTTTTTTATGCTTAATTTTGTCTTTGAGCTTATATTAATTAGCTTGCAAATAAATATATTAACTAATGAATCAAAGTAATACAGGAATTAATAAAATGTATTATTCATTTTTTTTGTTTTTTCTACTTTCAGTAATTTTTTGGTTTATGACCAAATTATCTAAAGAATACGAAGGAATCATCAAATTCCCTGTCTCTTATAATAATCTACCAGACAATAAATTACTTCAAGAAAATCCTTTAGATTTTATCGAAATATATGTTAAGACTTCTGGGTTTAAATTAATTTCTACCAAAATTTCACCTAACAAACTTGAAATTGATGCTTCTAATATTTATTATAAATCTTTGACAGATTATTATTTATTAGTTGCTCAACAAAAATTAGCGATTCAAAAGCAGATGATGACAGGTGTTGAAATAGATCATTTTATTAGAGATTCAATTGCATTTAATCTAGGTTTATTGAGAGCAAAAAAAATCCCTGTATATTTAGTATCTGATATTACTTTTGATGACCGTTACGAATTGAAAGAAGCTATTAATATTAATCCTGATTCTATACTTATAAAAGGTCCAGAATCTATATTGGATACCATCTCTTTTGTTTCAACAACTCTTTTTCAAAAAAAACAACTCAATTCTTCTATCAAAGAAATTATTAATATTAAAAAATTCCCTCAAGAATCTAACATTAGGATACAGCAAGATAAAATTGAAATTTCTGCAATTGTAGAGGAGTTTACCGAGGGTGAAGTTGAGGTTCCCATAACCTTATTAAATCCTCCAAATAATAAATCAATTAATACTTTTCCTAAACTTGTTAAAATCACATACAAAGTCGCGCTTTCTAACTTTAATAAGGTCTCGAGTTCAGCTTTTTTAATTGAATGTGATTACAATATGACAAAAGTTAATAATCTACCCTATTTAATTCCAAAACTAGTAGAAAGCCCTTCATTGGTAAGAAATATTAGAATAGCCCCATTAAAAATTGATTTTATAATTAATAAATAATATGATAATTGGTATAACAGGGGGCATAGGCAGTGGTAAATCTTTAGTAGCTAAAGGACTATGTTCTTTTGAGAACACGGTTTACTTCCATGCCGATGAAGAAGCAAAACACTTAATTAATAGCTCCATCACAATTAAAAATAAAATTATTGAGATATTTGGAGAAAAAAGTTACTGTAATGACAAATTAAATAGAAAATTTATCGCTGAATTAGTTTTTAAAGATTCTGTATTATTAGGGAAGTTAAATAGTGTTATTCACCCTGAAGTTAAAATTCATTTTAATAATTTCATAAAAAATCAAAAAAAAAATGCATTAATTTTATATGAAAATGCAATTTTATTTGAAACAAACAGTGATATGCTGTGTGACATAATTATTTCAATGAATGCTCCAAAAGAACTTAGAATAAAAAGAGTCATGGTTAGAGACAAAGTAGCGGAAAAACAAGTTAAAGCTATTATAAAAAATCAATGGTCAGACGCTAAAAGAAATTTATTATCAAATTATTACATTACAAATATTGATAAAGAAGAAACAATGTTAAAAATTAAAAAAATATTTAATAATTTAACACAAAATCAATTTTATTTTTAATAAAGTTCCCATTTTGTGTTAAAATTTACTTAAATACTTAAGTTCTTCTGTTAATCTACGTTAAATAAAAACATTAACATGCTTTATAACCCTATTTTTGAGTAATGGGAAAGAAAATCTTTGTCTTAATAGTAGTTTTGATGAGCATTTCTTTAATTGGAATTGTTTCTGTTCAATTGTATTGGATAAATAATACTATTGAGAGTAGGAATATTCAATTTAGAGGTGATGTAAAAAAAGCATTAGCTAGAGTATCTGAGCGTCTAGAGGTGAAAGAGGAAGCTGTTTTTTACAACAAAATAGAAAGTTTTATTAAAACAAAAAGGTTTTTAAATAAGGCACAGATCAAAAACTTTTTAATTCAACAGATTGATACTTCGAGTAAAAGTCGTTTTTCTTTTGGAACAACAATTATTGAGGAAGATTTTAAAATACCAGTTTTGGATATCCTTGAAAAAAATGGGTTCTATGATAATGATTCAATTGTAGTTAAAAGACTTACCAAAAAAAGAGATTTTTTTAAAGGTACTTTTATTTCAGGTGATAATGAGTTTAAGACTGTTTTCAATGAAAAAAAAATATCATCTATCGATAGTGAGAATTTTGATAGAAAATTACTTTCAAATGTTTTTAAGGAATTTTATAAGAAAACTTTTCCTATTGAAGAAAGAATTAATAATAGAGAGCTAAATGTTATTTTGAATGAAGAATTAAAGAAAAATAATATTAATATTAAATATAAATATGGAGTTTATAATAATGATTTAGCTACAAAGCTTAAGTCTGGATACTACACAATTAATCCTGAAAAAAGTCAAAGTTATCCCTTATTCATAAATAATGATGGTATTAGTAATTATACTTTACACATAGATTTTCCAGATAAAAACAAGCATATTTTATCAGATATTTCATATATTTTATTATTGTCTTTATTCTTTATTTTTATTATAGTTATTGCATTCTCTAGTTCTCTATATCAACTAGTAAAGCAGAAAAAAATATCGGAAATAAAGACGGATTTTATCAATAACATGACTCATGAATTTAAGACACCTATCGCTACGATAAATCTTGCTTTAGATTCTATTAAAAATCCTAAGATTATAAATGACCAAGATAAGATTCTTCGTTATTTAAAGATGATTAGAGAAGAGAATAAAAGAATGCATGGTCAAGTAGAAAATGTTTTGCGAATCTCTAGATTAGAGAAAAATCAAATTGAAATTAGTACTGAAGCAGCAGACTTACACGATGTAATTGATGATGCTATTTCTCACGTAAGCCTTCTTACATTGGATAAAAAAGGTTCAATAACTACACACTTTGAAGCAATTCAATCAGAAACTTTAGCGAATCAGTTTCACATGACAAATGTTTTGGTCAACATACTAGAAAATGCATTAAAATATTCTGACGATAAACCGAAAATAGATGTATTTACAGAAAGTACAAACAAAAACTTATTGATTAAAATTGAAGATAAAGGAATAGGAATGAGTAAAAATGTTCAAAAACATATTTTTGATAAATTTTACAGAGAACAAAAAGGGAATATTCATGATGTTAAAGGTCATGGTTTAGGCTTAGCTTACGTAAAAGAAATTATTGACATTCATCATGGAACGGTTTTTGTTGATAGTGAAAAAGGTAAAGGAAGTATATTCACAATTAAATTACCATTAATTTAAAAATAAACATGGGAAGTAAAAAGATTTTATTAGTAGAAGATGATCCAAATTTCGGAACAGTATTAAGAGATTATTTAGCATTAAATGATTACAACGTTACACATGCTAAAGATGGTATTGAAGGTTTAATTATGTTTAAAAACAATGATTTTGATCTTTGTATTTTAGATGTAATGATGCCTCGAAAAGATGGTTTTTCTCTTGCACAGGATATTCGATCTAAAAACAAAGAAATTCCAATCATTTTTTTAACAGCAAAAACACTAAAGGAAGATGTCTTAAAAGGCTATCAAGTTGGTGCTGATGATTATCTAAATAAACCATTTGACTCAGAGGTTTTACTTTTTAAAATTAAAGCGATTTTACAAAGAAAAGAATCTGATACTTCAGCTGAAAACGAGCAATTTGAATTTAATATTGGTGGTTTTTTCTTCAATTCTAAGTTACGTCACTTATCTGTAGGTGAAGAGGAACCACAAAAATTATCACCAAAAGAAAGTAAGCTTTTACGAATGTTAGCATTACATAAAAATGATTTAATGCCAAGAGAACTTGCATTAACAAAAATATGGAGAGATGACAATTATTTTACATCTAGAAGTATGGATGTATATATTGCAAAACTCAGAAAATATTTAAAAAATGATGATACTGTAGAAATTCTAAATATTCATGGAGAAGGTTTTAGGTTAGTTGATAAAAACTAACTATTTTCTTAATTATTTGTAAACATTTAATTTAACAGTCTGTTTTATAAAACTTTTATGGCATTTTTTGTTAAAGTTTATGATCAAAACCCTAATGCTACAGAAATCAACAAGATAGTAGGAATTCTAAAAAAAGGAGGTCTCATTATATACCCAACAGATACTGTTTATGGATTGGGTTGTGACATCACTAATACAAAAGCTGTAGAGAAAATTGCAAGAATTAAAGGAATTAAGGTAGATAAGTCTAATTTTTCATTCATTTGTAATGATTTAAGCCATCTTTCTGATTACGTAAAGCAAATTGATACACCCACCTATAAGCTTCTCAAAAGAGCATTACCTGGCCCTTATACTTTTATACTTCCAGGTAGTAAATCATTACCAAAAGTATTTAAAAAGAAAAAAACGGTAGGAATTCGTATTCCAAATAATAATATAGTTAGGGCCATTGTTGAGGCTTTAGGTAATCCAATTATATCGACCTCGATACATGATGAAGATGATGTTATTGAATATACTACTGATCCAGAACTGATTTTTGAAAAATGGGAGCATTTAGTAGATGGCGTTATAGATGGAGGTTATGGAGGCAACTTAGCATCTACGATTATAGACCTTACAGATACCATACCAAAAATAATTAGAGAAGGTAAAGGAACCACGGATATTTTATAATTTTACCGTAAATTTTTAAATTTTTTTCTTCTCAATATAAAATATTGCCAAACAACACTCGTGTGAAGATTGTAGTTATATTTTTTTTGTAATCTTTTTCTTTTCTGTAAAAATTTATAAAAATTTTTATACACACTTATATGTGCTCTAACAACAGCCCAAGTATGAATTGGTCTGAGCTCTACTAAAAATTTGATTCCTGCAACACCATCCAATACTAAACGTGAAAAAACAACAAATAGAAACCATTGTTTGGGTACATTCTTTATCACATTAAGTAAACTATTTCTAAAGTTTAAGAATGTTTTTTGAGGATTAGTTTCTTGAAGTGTAGCCCCTCCAACATGATATACAGCGGAGTTTCCAACGTATTTAACATCATAACCTTCATTTTGAGCTCTCCAACATAAATCTACCTCTTCTTGATGAGCAAAATAGTCTTCATCAAATCCATTTAAAAATTGATATACTTCAGATCTTATAAAAAAACAAGCACCTGAAGCCCAAAAGATATCTATTGTATCATTATATTGATTTGTGTCTTTTTCCAAATTATTAAATACACGACCTCTACAGTACGGATAACCATATAAATCTATAAAGCCACCTCCAGCACCTGCATACTCAAAAGTTTCCTGTTGTTTATAATCGAGTATTTTTGGTTGAATTATAGCGGTATTTTTCTCTTTCTTAAAAACTTCTGTAATGGGAGGAATCCAATTTGGAGATACTTCAATATCAGAGTTTATCAAACAATAGATATCAGCATCAATACTTTTTAAAGCATCGTTGTACCCTTTTGCATATCCACCATTAGTGGTGTTTTCTACGATATGAACTACAGGAAAAAATTCTTTTATAAAAGCTATAGAATTGTCTGTACTTGCATTGTCAGCCACATATATATCTGCTAACTCTGAACTAAAATTAACGATAGATGGTAAAAACTGCTCTAACAATTTTTTACCGTTCCAGTTTAATATGACTATGGCTGTTTTCAAGTTTACAAATCTAGTACATCTAAATCGTTCTTGTTACTAAATAGATGCTAAAATTAGTAGCTTGGAATATCTTCTAAAAAAATATAAGTTTCTTTAGTAGTATCTATTTGACAGAAATAATGAGCCAATCCATTTGTGACCATTAAATAATTTGAGTTGGCGGTGAGGTTATATCGTGCAATTTGGTCGAAAGTAGTTTGTGTTATTTTTACACTAGGTGCTTTGCATTCAATTAATAATTCTGGAGTACCTAGTTTATTATATACTATAATATCAGTTCTTTTTACTCTTGCATTTATTTTGAGTTGTTTTTCAACAGCAATCAGAGAAATAGGGTAGTTCTTTTCTTTAAGTAAGAAATGAACTACATGTTGTCTAACCCATTCTTCAGGAGTCAAAATCACATATTTTTTTCTAACGATATCAAAAATAAGTGTCTTATTTTCGCTAGATTTGAGTTTAAATGCATAGGATGGGAAATTTAGTTCTTGCATGGGGCTAAATGTACTAAAAACTAGATTAATGGTTTTGTATATTGCATAAGTAAGTATCATATGAATGAAATAAATCAAATAGTTTTAGACATTAAAAATGGAGTAACTAAGCCTATCTATTTTTTAATGGGTGAGGAATCATATTACATAGACAAAATATCAAATTTTATAGAAAATACTATTTTAGAGGAAGAGGAAAAGGGTTTTAATCAAACGGTGATGTATGGAAGGGATGTTTCTGTTGAAGATATTATAGGAGCTGCAAAGCGTTTTCCGATGATGGCTGAAAAGCAAGTTATTATTGTCAAAGAAGCACAAGATTTAAGTAGAACTATAGAAAAATTAGTTTCCTATGCTAGTAACCCTCAACTCTCTACTGTATTAGTACTTAATTATAAGTATAAGAAACTTGATAGACGAAAAGCATTGTATAAAGCTATTCATAAAATAGGGTTGGTTTTCGAAAGTAAACGCTTGTATGAAAATCAAGTTGCTGACTGGATACGAAGAGTGCTTGGAGGTAAAAATTATCAAGTAGAACCAAAAGCAGCTCAAATGTTGGTAGATTTTTTGGGAACAGATTTAAGTAAGATTAATAATGAGTTAGAAAAACTTATTACTATTTTTCCTCAAAATACTATTATTACTCCTGAACACATAGAGGACAATATTGGAATTTCTAAAGATTTTAATAATTTTGAATTACGTAAAGCCGTAGGAGAGAAAAATATTTTGAAAGCCAATCAGATCATTCAGTATTTTGCACAAAATCCAAAGAGTAATCCACTAGTTATGACTATTTCTTTATTAAATAGTTTTTTTACTCAACTCTTAATTTATCATGGATTACTAAATAAATCTAGAGATCAGGTAGCTAAATCTTTAGGCATTAAACCTTTTTTTGTAACAGATTATATAACTGCTGCGCGGAATTACCCTATGCGTAAGGTAGCTCAAGTTATCTCAATGTTAAGAGACGCTGATGTAAAAAGCAAAGGAGTAGGGGCTAGCCAAACTCATAGAGATATTTTAAAAGAATTACTTTTCAAAATTTTACATTAGTAGATAAATCAACGACCTGGAAAATTATGACTCTTTTGTTATGATAAACTGCTCTAAATTTTCATTAAAGTTTACAATTTCAGATGAAAATAGATGATCAAAAGAATTTCTTTCAATAAGTGTTTTTTTATTCCCAGCTACCACTTTTTTATCAGTCAATAAAATAAGTTGATCAGCAGAATTGATCGCTAAATTTACTTCGTGAGTAGTTGTGATAATCGTTTTATTTGTTTCTTTTGAAAGTTTTTTTAGTAGCTTGAAGATTTTGATAGTATGATGCATGTCTAGATGAGCTGTAGGTTCATCTAACATGATAATTTGGGTATCTTGAGCCAATGCTCTAGCTATTAAAACACGTTGCAATTGCCCATCACTTAATTCATTAAAATGTCTGTTGGCTAGGGAAAGCGTTTCTGTTTGTTCTAAAGCCCATTTAATTTGGTCAATATCTTTTTTTCCTAATCTTCCAATCCAATTTGTATAAGGTTGTCTTCCTAAAGCAACTAGTTCATAAACAGTTAATTGGCTCTCGGGCAGACGTTCTGTAAGCACAAGGCTAATTAGGCCAGACAGTTCTTTGAGGTTGTAAGATTGGATACTTTTTCCCTGAATGAATACATTTCCTGAAATAGCATCTTGTACCCCTGCTAGTGTTCTTAATAGCGTAGATTTACCAATGCCATTTTTACCTAAAATACCTACAAATTCACTCTTAAATAATTGAACGCTAATATTTTTTTGAATCGTTGATACAGATTTTTTTTGCTGATATCCAATATTCAAATCCTTGGTTTCAATACTATTTTCAACTGAAGAACTCATACGTAAATTTTCTTTTTTCTTACCAATAACCAAATCACTACTGGAGCTCCAATTAATGAAGTTACAGCATTTATAGGTAAAGTAAATTCACTTGTTGGTAATTGAGCGAAGATATCACAAACCATCAAAATAATAGCTCCTAGAATAGCAACAGCAGGAAGTAATATTTTATGGTCAGATGTTTTAAAAACTAATTTTGTGATATGCGGGACTGCCAATCCAATAAACGCTATTGGTCCAGCAAAAGCTGTTATTACACCTGTTAGTAAGCTAGTAATTAATAAAATAATATTTCTATTTTTTTTTATATTAATCCCTAAACTTTTGGCGTAGTTTTCACCAATTAATAATGAATTTAATGGTTTTGTTATACATATTAAATTTAGAATAGCTATGAGATAAATGGTGAAAAAGACAAGTATTTCATTCCAAGATAGATTCCCTAAACTTCCAAACCCCCAAAATACAAATTGTTGAATTTTATCTGCATTGCTAAAAAAAGTGAATACACTAATAATCGCAGAGGTAACTGTACCAAACATTAAACCAATAATTAAAATACTCATTGTATTTCTTATTTTATGTGCGGTTATTAATACAGCCAACAAAACCATAGCCGCTCCCAAACTTGAAGCAATTGCTAAGCCCCAACTAGAATAAGATATAGCTGTTAGAAATCCACCAAAGATACCAGCGCCTAAAATTAAAATAGCTACTCCAAGACTAGCTCCAGAAGAAATACCTAATACAAATGGACCAGCTAAAGGGTTTTTAAAAAGAGTTTGCATTAACAAACCTGCTATAGATAAACCGGAACCAACTAGTATAGCGGTAATTGCTTTTGGAAGTCTAAAATGAAGAATAATTGTACTCCAACTAGATTTGGAACTATTGTTTCCTGACAAAATAGATATGATTTCGTCTACAGGAATAGTTACAGAACCTAAACTAATACTTACCAATAGAACCATAACCAATACAAAAGAAAGTGTAATAAATTGTTTTGTGTATGATTTTTGAATAATCAATTATAATGAATTTAAAAATTGAACTAATTCTTGAATGGCAATTCCTCTATGAGAAATTATATTTTTTTTCTCTGAGTTCATCTCAGCAAAAGAGCACGAAGCATTGTTTGGTTTAAAGATCGGATCATAACCAAAACCTTTTACTCCTGTTTTCTCAGTTAAAATTTTACCATCACAAATTCCTTCGAAAAGATATTGTTTATTTGTAAGATTTAAAGCAATAATAGTTCTGAATTTTGCTTTTCTACTTGATTTATTTTGAAGTTCATTAAGAAGCTTTTCCATATTTTTTTCTGCATTTCCATGTTCTCCGGCATATCTAGCAGAATATACCCCTGGCTTTCCATCTAAAGCTTCTACTTCTAATCCAGTATCATCAGCAAAACAATCAAATCCATACTTTTCAGTAATGTAATCAGCTTTTAATTTGGCATTTCCCTCCAGCGTAATTTCAGTTTCTTCTACATCCTCAGAACAACCAATATCTTTTAAAGACAATACCTCTATAGAATTAGAGAGCATTTCTTGTACTTCTTTTAATTTATGCTGGTTATTTGTGGCAAAGACTAGTTTCATTTTACTAAACTAATTAATTTAAGATTTAGAATTTAAAATATTTCAATAAGATTATTTATTCATGATGATAAGGCTCATTTTTGAGAATAGTAAAACCCCTATACAATTGTTCAACTATAAAAAGGCGAATCATTTGATGAGAGAAGGTCATTTTAGATAAGGATACCTTTTCTCTAGTTTTCTCATAGACAGATTCAGAAAATCCATAAGGACCTCCAATTACTAAAACTAATTGTTTAATGCCTGAATTCATTTTCTTTTGAAGAAAATTTGCAAAATCTAAAGACCGAAATTCTTTTCCTTTTTCATCTAACAACACCAATTGATCAGTGTTTTTAAGTTTAGAAAGAATCAATTCACCTTCTTTTTCTTTTTGTTGAAGTTGACTTAAACTCTTTACATTTTTGATGTCAGGTATTATTTCTACATCAAAATTTATGTAGTGATTTAACCTTTTTTGGTATTTTTCAACGAGTTGCCCTAGATTTTTGTCGTCTGTTTTACCAATAACAAGCAGTTTTATTTTCATTTTTCAAAATTACAATTATTGTCATCATTTTTCTCATTTAATCGTATTTTAGCTTGTATAATATAAAAGTATGATCTCTATTGAACAATTTGAAAAAGAATTAGACCTTATTATTAAAAATGGGTACAGAGAAGATGTTGGAGATGGAGATCATACCTCGTTATCCTGCATTCCTTCACCTGCTCAAGGAAAGGCTAATTTATTGGTAAAAGATACTGGTATTATAGCTGGTGTGGCTTTTGCAAAAAAAGCATTTAAATATTTTGATGAAGATCTCTACGTAGAAAGCTTTATTGATGATGGATCTCATGTTACCCATGGAGATGTAGTTTTTCAAGTTTCTGGCAAATCCCAATCTATCCTTAAAGCAGAACGCTTTGTATTAAATGCCATGCAACGCATGAGTGCGATTGCTACAAAAACAAATTTTTTTGTAAGTTTATTGAAAGGAACAAACACCCAGATTCTAGACACTAGAAAAACTACTCCAGGGATCAGAGCATTAGAGAAATGGGCAGTCAAAATTGGTGGAGGGGTAAACCATCGTTTTGCATTGTATGATATGATTATGATTAAAGACAATCATATAGATTTTGCAGGTGGAATGTCAAAAGCTATTACAAAAACCAAACAATATCTAAGCGACAAAAAATTAGATTTAAAAATCATAGTAGAGGCTAGGAACCTTCAAGAGATTGAAAAGATACTTCAAAATGAGGGTGTTTTTCGTATCTTGATTGATAATTTTTCATTTGAAGACACCAGAAAAGCAGTTGCCTTAATTAATGGAAAATGTCTCACAGAATCTTCTGGTGGAATAAATGAAGATACTATCAGAAAATATGCAGAATGTGGTGTAGATTATATTTCATCTGGGGCTTTAACTCATTCAGTTTATAATATGGATTTAAGCTTAAAAGCTGTTAACTAAATAATTATAGAATAAATTAAATGAGTAAAGAAATAGAAGACAAACTAGTAAAAATTCCAGTACTTAATGTATTGGTTAGATTTGGGAAGAAAATAAAAATTCCGGGTCTAGAGGGTATGTCGCTCTATGATGTTTTAGAAATGTATATTATAGGTATCGTTGAAGGAGCATTAACTACTCGTGCAGGAGGTATAGCCTACAGTTTTTTTATGGCAATTTTTCCTTTCATGTTATTTGTGTTAACATTAATTCCTTACATCCACATCGATGGTTTTCAAGATGGATTAATGACATTAATATCAGAAATTTTACCTCCTAAAACTTTTGATGCTGTGGACACCGTTTTATTAGATATTTTAGGAAATAAACAAGCGGGCTTATTATCATTTGGTTTTCTAGGGTCTATTTTTTTAATGACTAACGGTGTGAATGCTATTTTTGGAGGCTTTGAATATTCATACCACGTTAAAGAAAATAGAAATGTATTTAGAGCCTATTTTTTATCGATGTTTGTATCATTGTTAATGGCCTTGTTCTTAGTGATTACTGTTGCATTAACAGGGTTTTACCAGTTGCTTTTAGATGCATTTACGAATAAAGGATGGATAGATGATGAAACTATATGGTTGCAATTTGGAAGAGGGGGGTTGTTTCTGATCATGATTTTTACTATTGTTTCTATTTTATATAAATATGGAACAAAAAATGGAAAGCATTCAAGGTTTTTTTCACCAGGAACTATATTTACAACAACATTGTCAATACTTACTTTTTATCTCTTTGGATACTATGTAAATGAATTTGCTCAGTACAACGAATTATATGGTTCCATAGGAACACTTTTAATTTTAATGTTATTTATTTGGTTGAACGCAATCATATTACTGTTAGGTTTTGAATTAAATGCGAGTATTTTTTCACTTCAAAGAAAAAATAAAACAAATGTGACAGAATAGTACTTCCCAAGATTTTTCGGATATTTGCAACTGAAGCTAGTTTTTTTATTTTAGCTAAGATTAGATAACTGAATATTGTTTTTATGAAACCAAGCATTCCAAAAGGAACCAGAGATTTTTCATCTACAGAAGTAGCCAATCGCACGTACATCATAAATACGATGAAAACTGCATTCGAAACCTTTGGTTTTCAGCCTATAGAAACTCCAAGTTTTGAAAACTCCGCTACCTTAATGGGTAAATATGGAGAGGAGGGAGATCGCTTAATTTTCAAGATTTTAAATTCAGGAGATTATTTAAAGAAAGTAGACAGTAACCTTTTAGAACTTAAAGATAGTATAAGGACAACATCACAAATTTCAGAAAAAGCATTGCGTTATGATTTAACAGTGCCTTTTGCCAGATATGTAGTACAACACCAAAATGAGATTACATTTCCTTTTAAAAGATATCAAATTCAACCAGTTTGGAGAGCAGATCGTCCTCAGAAAGGTCGTTTTAGAGAGTTTTTTCAATGTGATGCAGATGTAGTAGGAAGTAATTCCTTGTTACAAGAGGTAGACTTTATTCAATTGTATGATGCTGTTTTTACCAATTTAAAATTAATAGGTACTACCATAAAAATTAATAACAGAAAAATCTTAGCGGGAATTGCTGAGGTTATTGGAGCAAAAGACAAGTTGATTGATTTTACTGTAGCTTTAGATAAGTTAGATAAAATTGGTGCAAATGGTGTTGAAAAAGAAATGCTACAAAAAGGGATATCTGTTGAGGCTATTAAAAAAGTAACACCTCTTTTTAACCTTTCAGGGTCAAATACAGATCAGTTAAACGTTTTAGAAACGTTGTTGTCTGGATCTGAAGAAGGGAAAAAAGGAGTTGAGGAGTTGCGTTTTGTTGTGAATACTATTAATAATCTAGGACTACAATCGGCTACTCTAGAAATTGATGTAACATTAGCACGTGGTTTAAACTATTATACTGGTGCTATTTTTGAAGTTTCAGCTCCAGAAGGTGTTGAAATGGGATCCATTGGAGGTGGAGGTAGATATGACGATTTGACTGGAATCTTTGGACTAAAGGATGTGAGTGGAGTAGGTATATCTTTTGGTTTAGATAGAATTTATTTGGTATTGGAAGAACTTGGCTTGTTTGATACTGTATCACTTCCAAAACCTAAGTTATTATTTTTAAATTTTAATAAAGAAGACAATAGTATTCAACTAGAAGCAATAAAGGCATTAAGAAATGTAGGTGTAAAAACTGAGATATATCCAGATACAGCTACAAGTAACAAACAGCAAAAGAAACAAT
>CAJXSU010000030.1 GCA_913061465.1 uncultured Flavobacterium sp. | reverse complement strand
TTGCTATAAAATTAACCAAAAACACAAAAGATGAAGTTGAAGATTTTAAAAATTCTATGGCTGTATTATCCGAAGTTGTTAATATCTATCACTTAGCTGGTCAAATAGATTTTCTACTTTATATAGCAGTAAGAGATAAAGACCATCTAAGAGATTTTGTTATGGATCATATTACAAAAGAGTATGTAAAAAGTTTGGAAACATCCTTGATCTACGATTTTTCACAAAATCCATTATTTCCAATGTATTTGGATAATGAATAAAGCAGAAAACCGATGAGAATAATCACCGGTTTTTTTCTTCATAACAGCAAATAAATGAATTATATTTTTAATTTAAAACATACAATTTTGGTTTCAGACATCGCTTCAATTGCAGACTTCACTCCTTCTCTACCCATTCCGCTGCTTTTAACGCCACCAAAAGGCATCGCATCTATTCTATAATCTGTTGAGTCATTAACCATTACTCCAGCACAATCTAATTCATTAATTGCCTTGTGTGCATTGTTAATATCATTCGTAAAAATTGCTGTATGTAACCCAAAAGGCGATTTATTACAACATGCGATAGCTTGATCTAGATTTTTTACTTTTGATATAGTTACAACAGGTCCAAAAACTTCTTTGCAATTGGCAATATCATTATTGCAGTCAGCCTCTAATATGGTTGGTGTATAACAATTACCAATTGTTTTTCCGCCGCTAATTATTTTTGCTCCATGATTGACACTTTCACTAATAAACCCATCTATTTGATGAATGGATTCTTTACTTATAATAGGACCTATATCTGTGTCTTCAGATACTGGTGAGCCAATTTTTAAAGTAGCCGTTAATTGAGAAAAATCATTTAAAAATGAATCGTAAATAGTCTGTTCAACAAAAATTCGTTTTACACCAACACAATTTTGGCCACTTGCAAAAAATGCTCCTGAAACACAAGATTGAACAGCGTCTTCTACATCAGCATCAGACAAAACGATTACAGGTGAATTAGAACCAAGTTCCATTACTATTTTTTTTAGGCCAGCATTTCTCTGTATGTTTTTTGCAGCTTCTATTCCTCCGGTAAAACTTATAAGACGTATTCTATCGTCGCTAATTAAAGAATCACCAAAAACTTCTGGTGATCCTGTAATTATACTTAGCATCTCTTCTGGCAATCCAGCCTCAAAAAGAATTTCTGCAAACTTAATTGCTACTAAAGGAGTATAATCACTAGGTTTTAATATAACAGGGTTTCCTGCTGCAATTGCTGGACCTAGTTTGTGGCAAACCAAATTTAAAGGATCATTAAAAGGTGTTATGGCAACAACAATACCAATAGGGACTTTGGTTTCGTACCCAACTCTATCTTCTGAACCTACAACAGCATTAAACGGAATTGTAGCTCCTATTATTCTTCCTGCTTCTTCCGCAGAAAGTTGCATAGTATTTAGAGCTCTACTGACTTCTTTTCTTGCCTGAACTATTGTTTTTATTCCTTCTGTTGCTATAAGATTCGATAATACATCAAATTCTCGCTCCATTATGGTTACGGCTTTTCTAAGAATTGCTATTCTTTTTGAAGGAGACATTTTTTTACCAATAGCCTCTCCTATTTTTGCTAAATCAAGTGCATTCATTACATCTTGCTTAGTCGACTGAGGAACTGTTCCGATTTTATCTCCTGTGTAACTATTATAAACAGGTACAGTAATTGTGTTTTTTTTATCTATCACCATGTTTTGAGTTTTAACCGTTAACTATTGATATGATATCATTATACAAAGCAAAACCTGTTTCAATTTTTCCTGCTCCTGCTCCAACTATCGTAGTATCTCCTAAAATACTAGAGGTGATTTTTAAGGCATTAGTAGCATCTGAAATACCATATAATGAATCATTCATTGGTATCAATTTAGGGCAAACTGAACCATGAAGATTACCTTTATCATCCTTCCAAACGCTTCCAGTTAGTTTCCATCTCTTATTATTTGCTGATGCTTCTTTTACATCCGAAAGTGTAATTTTAGATATTCCCTTCACTTCAATATCTTCTTGAATTAATTGCACATCAAAAACAACATTTGCCAAAATCATTACTTTAGCCAACGTGTCTAAACCTTCAACATCACTTGTAGGATCTGCCTCTGCATATCCTAGTTTTTGTGCCTGTGAAAGTGCATCATTATAAGACATTCCTAATTCCATTTTAGACAGAATATAATTAGATGTTCCGTTCATAATACCACTTACAGAAGTAATATCTGAACCTAAAAGACCATTGTTTAAAACATTTATAATAGGTGTACCACTCATTACAGTTCCTTCAATTGCTAACGTTTTTCCCTTTAGTTTAGCCAAATTAAAGATGTGTTTATACCCTACAGCAAAAGGACCTTTATTAGTAGTAACAACATGTTTGTCAGAATTTAGTGCAGTTTCTATATGGGATAGTGCTGGTTGTCCTGTTTTAATATCTGTGAAACTAGCCTCAATAATGATATCTGCATTAATTTCTTGTATTGCTTTAGGAATGTCAAGTATATTTTCTGTTAATAAACTATAATCACCATTATTAGCATTTGCAAGTATATTCTGCATATTTATACCATTAGCATCGATCTTACTACCTTTCATTGTATCCAAAATTCCTACTGTTTGTATTTCTAGATTTTTAGCTAACGGTAATATCGAATTATTTCTTAAAATAATTTCAGCTAATCCTTGTGATACAATTCCAAATCCTACATATACTATTTTTACCATTTATAATTATTTAAATTCATTTTTATATGACAAAACTATATATATATTCATATATAATTATTATCACAGTAAACTATTCTGTTATTATGTATTTTAAATGAATTATATTCGTTTGTTGACACAAAACTTATTTAAAACAAAATTTAAATCGTTCGTAAAATATTTTAGTAAGCAGATAAATTTTTAGCGAAGAATTTTGAGATCTAACTTTAATGTGTTTTTGAATATAATCTAATATTCAAATTGAATACTATAAAAGAATGTAATAAGTTTTATTTTTCCATTTCACACACATTATGCTTCCCTCCTATGTCGTCGCATAAAAAGTGTTCCATTAACATTGTAGAAGAAACTTTTGAGAATAAATTTTTTTAAGAAACTGTAGATAAACTTTCGCTTTTAAGCAAAGCTCAAGTTACATAACGCAGAACATTATAGTACAAATACATAGTAATTTATGTATAGCCGCTTTTTAGGTTATTTACACATAATTGTAGATATAATGCCTTTAGGTCTATATCGTCAACAATTATGTTAAAAGAAATTACGGCTTTATAAATCTAGATTGTATTTAATAGCTATAATTCTCTATTATGAAAAATATCATAGAAGCATTTATTTTTAATAAGAATTATTGTAAAATACCATTTATAATAGCAAACGCTAGATAGTATATTGATTTTATTGTCTTATTGCGGATAGCTCTAATTCCAATATGTTTTTAGCTGACTGTTGATCATTAGATAAATTGGACAATAAAAGATTATTCTGTTCATATGGATCTGAAATCATATCATACATTTCTTCATTTCCATTGGCATTAACAATTAATTTATAATTTAAATTACGAATAGCCCAACTATCATTTGTACCGTTATCCATCTCAGAATATTGAAAATCTCTTATGGTAGTATTTGATGTTAGCAATGGAATAAAACTTTTACTATCATAAATTTGAGTTCCCTGTACTCCACATAAATTAGCAATTGTTAAATATAAGTCTGTACTAACTATCAAATTGTTGTCCATACCTGTTCTATTGACACCGTAACCTGAAATAAACATAGGGGTATTTATACCACCTTGATATAATGTTCCCTTGACTGTTTGGTTAGTATATGGAGACTGTGCTGCTTGGTTAGGTGTTCCATTGTCACCTATAAAAATTATAATTGTATTTTCTAATTTATTTTCAGGAATTGATTCAATTAATCTTCCAATTTGAAAATCCATAGCTTCAATGGCTGCAAAGTAGTAAGGACGTGCATCTAATCCTGCTCTGTATTCCGGTAGTGCTCCTTGTGAATGCATATTAGTTGGTGGTATATGAAAAGGCGTATGTGGAGCGTTATATGCCAACCACATAAACCAAGGTTTTTCTTGACTACCTATCCAACCAATTGCCTTATTAGTCAGCTCTTCTGTAGCATATGTTGTTTCATTGGATGATGAACCATCTTCACTCATTCTCCAGTTATAATAATCTTGAACTGCACCTGATAGAATTCCTGCATAATAATCTAATCCAAAATTTTCTGGATTAGTGGATTGGTTATTCCCTGATAAATGCCATTTACCAACTATAGCTGAAACATATTTATTGTTGGTTTCTTCTTTGATAAATTTCTGTAAAATCTTTTCTGAGGTTGTGATTTGATCACCTGCCCATTTTAAACCAGTTCTAAAACCATATTTACCTGTAATAATTGAACCTCTTGTAGGTGTACAAGTTGGATTAACCCAAAAATTATTAAATGATAACCCTGAATTCTTTATAGCATTCAAATTTGGAGTATTTGGTTTTATACTTCCTTCAGAGAAACCAAATGTAGCATCTTTCCCCATATCATCAGCCAGAATAAATAAGATATTAGGCTGAGCGTTAACGATATCCTCTTCACTTTCATCTATCTGAATAGTATCATCATCTTTCTTACAAGCAATGAATAAAGTTATGATTGAAAAAATAAAGAATGTTTTTATTAAATTTTTATTTATTTTCATTTTTAAATATATTATTAATGAATTATGATCTCTTCCTTTTTAAGGATTTCAATATGTCTAATTAATCTTTTAATATCAATAGGAATTGTTCCATTAAACACACCTCTTATAAAACCTTGACCATCTACTAATATGAAGTTTTCAGTATGAATAAATTGACTTACATCTTTGGTTTTTACAAAATCTTCATCTGCAAAATATCCATCTCTAGCCATACTGTATAATTTATTTTTATTCCCTGTTACTAAATTCCACTTTTTGTCATTTATATTATTTCTGTTAGCATAAGCCTTCAAAACTGGAATAGAATCTGTCCAGGGCATTACTGTATGTGACAATAATAAAACATCTTTGTCATTTTTATATCTTTCTTGGATGACCCCCATGTTTTTTGTTAATTTTGGGCATATACCGGGACAAGATGTAAAGAAAAAATCAGCAACATAAATCTTATTTTTATAAGTTTCATTAGTAATTGTATCTCCATTTTGATTCAAAAAAGAAAAATTTGGAATTTTATGTTTTCCTTTAATTTCTCTTGAATGTGTATACCATCTCGGTGTAAAATCAGATGAAATAAAATAGGGTAATTTATCTGTATTTGGGTTTTTTTTTAATCCTTTATTGCAAGAATTAAATACCATAAAAAGAAAAATAATTAAAAGATTTTTCATTGAATTTCATTTTTACCAGAAATTACAGTATAACACTTCTTTAAGCCTATTAAGCCAAAACGTTCTTCATTAATCACAGTATAGTTGGCTTTAATTGATCCATTAAGTTTAAACAGCTTTTGTGCCCCATCTTCTACTCCATCAATAAAATTAAAATCTTTAGCAAGTTGACCATCTGGATACCATTCCTTAACTGATCCATTATATTTTCCATTATCATTAAAATGATATACAAATTTTTGTTGTCGGTTTTCCCACCATGATTGATGAATTCCAATTTTTATACCATTTTTATAATATCTTAAAGTTGATAAGGAATCATTTAAAAACCAGTATTTTTCATACCCATGTTTGCGCCCATTTAAAAATTGCTTTTTGCTCTTCAGTTTTCCACTAGAATATAATTCAAAGGTAAAACCTGAAAAAGGTATATTATTTAGTTTTAATATCCCATTGTTTAATTTAAAATTTGGATCATTAGCAACAACACTTTCTATAGGGTAATGATTAATATTTGAACAACTAATTAGAAATAATACTATACCTATTAATTTATATTTTGAAAACATTGTTATTGAGAAATATTACCTGGTGTTCCAAAATAACCATTACCATTAATATAAGGGTCTTGGCTAGTGACATGATAATGATAAATTCCATCAGGGAAATCTACTGTTGCCCCTAGATGTCCATGAAATTCGTCAAGATCATTATTGGTAACTTCACTCCCATTTTCAAAGGGTCCATATACAGGAAATCCATCTGCTAATAATCCTAGAAAAACATTATTACCAAACTGTTCAGTAAGATATGTTGGTTCAACATGATAATGGTAATTTCCCATACCAGCAGGGTGACCAAGATATTGATCAAAAGAATTTATTTCATTTGTTAAAGGACTGTTTCCTGCTGCATATTGATTAAAGAAAACTACGCCATTTCTAGCTATCCCTATGGGACCTAAATTTGTTGCTCTATGATTTGAGGATTCTTCGGGAAAAAGAGGAATTGTAAATGTGATATTTTGCTCAGCTATTCTATTAGGGTTTAAATTGAATTGAGGATTTGTTCCATTATAAGGTTCATATAATTCACTTTCCCATTCGGTATCAAGATAATAAGGTGATTTATGGTCTGGTAGATCATTAGTATTAAAAACTACACTATTCGCATTAATTTCAATAGTCATCCCTGTACTATTAAATTTACTCAATAATGAAGTAATATCATAATTTGTTATAGGAATTACTTCATCATCATCTATAATAGAAGAACTTTCGTCTCCAGAACACCCTAGAGTACATAGTATTGAAATTGAAAATAGATGAATTTTAAAAATAGTTTTTAGGAATTTCATAAGAATAAATATAAATTATATGCTCTTATGACTATAAATATTTAAAAAAGTTTATTCTATCAATAAAATTATTTTAAAGTAAATAAAATATTGAGAGATAATTTGAAAATTATTTACCTCCATTAAGTATTCAGTTTTACGGTGATTTAGGAGAACAACGTGTTGGTAATACAATTTCCTCTAGATTTTACGTCAATAAAAGAATGAGTTACTCCTCTTACACTTTGGAAGTAGGTAGTTTACTTTACTGAATCTTTTAAATGTTTAAAAATAATAAGAATAATATTTTTTAATAAAACATCTTCCGAATACCTACAAATACAAAAATCATAAATGTGTACAACAAAAAGAAAGGAATTATAATCGCTTTTAATCCCAAAACTAAAAGTATAGCAATCACTAACAACTGAAATCCTAAACCAAAAGTAGAAACACTAGTCATCAACCAGTTTGGTAATATTCTACCTTTATCAGCGTTCCTGTCTATGCTGTAAATAACTTCATCAAATAAACCATACAACAATCTATACAGGCCAAAAAGTATAGTGACATGTTGTTGTTTTTCACCTTCTAAGGCCACAGGTGTTTTATCTTCAAACACTCTACTAGTTGTATCTCCATCAAATCTATTTCTTAGAATAACATAGTAGTAATTGTATAGTGTTCCTTGCAGTTGTAATCCAAGAAATGCCAATAAACATAGCCAGATAGAAATATTAGTTATGTACCATATAGCAATAAGAAACAAAGAATTAAGTATAATATCTGCTACTGAGTCTAGATATCTACCGGTATAAGATGGTTTTTGCTTTACACGAGCAAGTTCACCGTCTGCAGCATCTAAAATAGATTTGAAAATTAAAAAAAATGCTGCTGACCAATAATACCCCATAATAATACAATAAATGGCAACAAAACCTGAGATTATAAAAGCTATTGTTACATGGATTGGAGTAAAAGAAGTGCTTTTTAAAGAATTAGCTATCAACTTTGCAATAGGTCTGCCATAATCTGAAAGATCTATAAATTGGTGTTCTTTGGGTAATTTAGACATGAAAAAGAAAAATCGTAATGTGGAATATACCAGATTTTTATAGGTCAAATATACTCTTAAATTATATCTTTTAGAGATTATATTTATGGTGGTTTTGTTTTTTTAGGCAACTATCTTAATTTATTTATGTAAAATACATGAGTAATCTATTATCTTTTTTTCATAATTTCATATTATTGAAGACATTATAGTACTTTTACATTTAAACGATATTAATTATCTTACAAAAAATAATAAACAATGAAAAATATAATCTTAAGTTTCATTTTTCTTACAGCAATTAGTTTTACAAGTTGTTCGAACAAATCAAAAAATAACACATCAACAACCACAGAAATCTCTAAAGATTTAGCAATCAAAGAAATTTATTTTGGTGTTAGAGGGAATTGTGGAATGTGTAAAACTACCATCGAAAAAGCTGCTAATAGTTTAAATGGAGTTTCATCTGCAACTTGGAATATTGATGAAAAAACAATTGTTGTTTCCTATGATAGTATAAATATGAATGAATTATCTATACATAACGCAATTTCTGAAGCTGGTTATGATACAGAAAAAGTTTTAGGAAATCTTGAAGCTTATGACAACCTACCTGGATGTTGTCAATATGACCATAGCATGGTAATGAATAAAGTTAATGTTGAGGAGTAATTATAGCATTACTTTTTTGAAGATTTTTACATATAATTAAAAAATATTATCAATTTGTTTAATTAACAAATAGGATATTTATTTTCACCATGTACTTTATTAATTTATTAAAAATACAATTTGAATATACTTTCTGTATTAATTTGGTTTTCTGGAGTAGCTTTTGTTTATTTTGGATATAATTGTTTTTATTCTGAATTTATAATACTAGAGTTTAAACGCTACAATTTGTCTAGTTATAGAAAACTTACAGGTTTTCTTCAATTGTGTGGTGCATTTGGATTACTAATAGGGTTGTATTTCAATGCAATAATTTTACTTTTAGCAGCTTCAGGTCTATTCCTTCTAATGCTAGGTGGTTTTATAGTTAGATTAAAAATTAAAGATAGCTTTATACAGTCTTTTCCTTCTTTTGGTTTTGCAGTTTTAAATCTTATTATAGCGATTAAAACTTTTGCAACTTATTTTTAAAGCGATAAATAAACGATAGTTAAATTCATCACCATAAACAAAAAAGCTGGAAATGATTTATATAATGGGTCTTTTATTTTAAAGTGCATTAAAATAGAACCTCCTAATAATACAGCCAATCCAATACTGCTATAAAGTGTCAGAAAGTCAAACTTTATTGAAGCCAATAACAAAATAGCCAACCCTACTTTAAGTATAAAAACAACTGTATAGAATGTTTTTGACAATCCATAAACATTAAATTCTTCAATAATGGTTGTAGCATCTCCTCCTCTCCACTTAGAAGATTTATTGGGTTGTACTAACCAAACATTTATAATACTTATTCCAATAATTATTTTTAAAGCTAAAATGATATATTCTTGTAATTCCATAATTTTTTATAATTAGATTTAATATGTAAAAAACAAAAGACTCTAAAGATAAGTCTTTTGCTTTTTTTTAGTTTTGAATTAATCCTTGACCCTCAATCCAGGGAGCCCCTGTTTTAATAAGCTTATTCCTAAGAGATGGTAATGTTGAATTCACAATAGGATATAATTGTTCTTTCACTTTCTTAAGTTGGCTTTTAACTCTTAAAAGTAGTCTTTTGTGCTCCTCTGTTGGTCCATATGTGTTTCCAAAAGCTGTCCAACCTAATGAACCTCCATCACTAGCATTTGGATTTGATCGTTCACCAATTTCATCCTTTATACTATTCCCATGAAGTTCTTTATCGATATCTAACAAGGTTATTTTTGTGTCATTTAATTTTTTAAATAATTCATTAGTTGGTTGAGAAGCTTTATTTAAAGCTCTAAGCATAGCATTGGTAATTTGTATACTCTTAGATAATGAGATATTTGTAGAAGTTAAATCTTGTTGAAAAGCAATTACATCCTCTCTAAAATCATTAATTTCTTGATTAGATTTTCTTGGTAATGACCCCTCAAATAATGGTATTACATCAAAGCTTACAGGTTCTTGTAATGTTACATGTACTCCATTAATTCTTTTCTCAAGGGTCACAGAGTAAGTGCCTGGAGTTACCATAATACCCCCACCTCTATTAAAACCTCTCCTCCTTGGTGATTGTAAACGCTCACCATTTTTTCTTGGGTGATTTAATCTCCAATTAACTCTATTAAATCCTTTTTTGTTAGTCCCTTTAATGGTGTTTATAACATTTCCATTTTGATCTTTAATA
This sequence comes from uncultured Flavobacterium sp., assembly GCA_913061465.1. Lineage (GTDB taxonomy): Bacteria > Bacteroidota > Bacteroidia > Flavobacteriales > Flavobacteriaceae > Polaribacter. The sequence continues at coordinate 17,128 of CAJXSU010000030.1, read as the reverse complement.
ACTAACATAATCGTTGGTCCTTCTTGTCTGCTCTCTTCTTCAAGTGCATTCCAGCCAGGAAACTGAGAATTGCCTTTACTTTCTTTTGACCTTCTAATGTCCTTATTAGATTTAATTTTATTTGGCATAAAATAAGTGAAGTTTGCACCATAAGCAGGGTTTTTAGCAATCCATTCGGCATCTCCCTGACTTCCTACCCTACTTGACTCTCTATACCAGTGAGCATTTTTAACAGGAAATATAGTTGCTTCAGTTGACATCATACTTTTATTGAAAGAACGTAAAGGAGTATAATCATCTAAAATAAATATTCCTCTACCAAAAGATCCTGCAACCAAATCGTTTTCACTTCTTTGAATTTTAATATCTCTGATAGGTATTGTCGGCATTCCTCCTTTTAATTTAATCCAATTTTCTCCTCCATTAGTTGTAAAGTATACACCAAATTCTGTAGCTGCAAATAATAAGTTTTTATTAACATGATCTTGAACCAACCTCCAAATTAAGAGTTTGTTTGGCAGGTCTCCATTAATAAGTTTCCATGATTTCCCTTTATCTGAACTTTTAATAATATAGGGTTTATAATCACCATATTTATGATTATCTAAAGCTGCGTAAACAACATTTGCATCAAAAATATCTGCTCGAACGTCATTAACAAAAGGGGTTGTTGGTAATCCTTTAATACTATTTAATGTGATTTTTTTCCAATTAGCTCCTTCATCTTCTGTAACTTGGATTAATCCATCATCGGTTCCTGCATAAAGTAATCCCTCCTGTTTAGGGGATTCAGCTAATGATGTAATCGTATTATAATTAGACATAGCTCCTACATCCCATGCATTATCCCAGCTTTGAGATTTATCATAATAAGGGAATGTCATTCTTTCTTGATTTAAAGTCAAATCAGACGATATGGGTTCCCAACCATCACCTCTGTTTTCTGATTTCCATACTCTTTGCGATGCAAAATATAAACGTTTAGGATTATGAGAACTTACTAGTATTGGAGCATCCCAATTAAATCTTTCGTAGGTATCACCCTCTCTAGCTTGGGGTTGAATAAAAACAGTTTCTCTGGTTTTACTGTCTATTCTCCAAAGAGCTCCTTGTTGAAATTCTCCATAAGAAATATTTGGATTTCCTGGTTCTGTAGCAGTTTGGGCTCCGTCAGCCCCAAGAGTTTTCCACCAATCAGCACTTGCTATTCCGTCTGAACTTATGGTTCTTGATGGCCCTCCATGAGATCCATTATCTTGTGTGCCTCCATATACATTATAAAAAGGTTTTGCATCATCAACAGCTATTTTAAAATATTGAGTAATCGGTAAATTTCTAACATATTTCCAACTTTCAGTTCCATCAAAACTTTCATATAACCCTCCGTCTGTTCCTATCAAAAGATAATTAGGATCTGATTTTTTAAAAACGAGTGCATGGCTATCACTATGCTGATTAGATCGACGCATTCTCTCAAAAGTCTTACCGTGATTCTTTGATTCTAGAGCACTATTATTCATAAAATATATTGTACCCTCATGATGAGGAGATGCAATTATTTCTTGATAATAGTGAGGACCTGTTCCACCTGCAACTGCGTCAGATTGTTTTACCCATGATTCTCCTCCATTAGATGTCATAAAAAAACCACCTTTTGTTCTATCTAGCTCTATGGCTGCATATACAACATCAGGATTAAAAGGAGACATTGCCAATCCAATTTTACCCAGATTAGAATTAGGAATTCCACTTTTTAATGCTTTCCAAGTAAGACCTCCATCTATACTTTTATGTAAACCAGATCCCGGTCCTCCACCAAGATACCCCGCAACAGTTCTATGTCTTTGCCATGTTGCTGCATATAATATGTTAGGATTAGTAGGGTTTATAATTAAATCTGTAGCTCCAACCCATTCAGAATCTCCCAAAGTTCGTTGCCAGGTTTTACCACCATTTATACTTTTATAAATTCCTCGATCTCCTCCTTTACTCCATAATGGCCCTTGAGATGCTACCCAAATAATATCTGAATTCTCTGGATGAACAATAATCTTAGATAAATGTTCAGAATTTTCTAAACCCATGTTCTTCCATGATTTTCCATCATTATGACTTACATATACACCATCACCAAATCCAGCATGACGTCCTCCAACGTTTTCCCCTGTACCTAACCAAATAGTACTTGGATTGTTAGGGTCTATAGTTATACAACCCGTAGAATAAACTTTTTTATTTTCAAAAATTGGTTTCCAAGTTGTTCCTGAGTTCTTAGTTTTCCAAACACCACCTGATCCTACAGCTACATACCAAATATTTTCATTGTTGGGATGAATAGCAATATCAGCAATTCTACCTGATGTCATCGCTGGACCTATATTTCTGAATTTTAATCCTCCAAATAAATTAGAATTTGATTTTTGAGCAAAAATATGAGAGTCAGTAATAAAAAAGAAAGTAAGAATAACGAGTAATGATAGTAGTTTTTTCATAATAAAAATTTAAATGAGATAACACTTACAAGATATAAAAAATAAAAAAAATACAAATGTAAATTTGTGGTATTATTTAATTTAAAAAATTTATTTTGTATTTGAGTATATTTACATATGAAAAATGAATCAAAATCATTTCCTAAAAAATTATTTGAATGTTGGCATCCAATTGGTTACAGTCATGAAATAAAAAAGGATAAACCCTTTGGAACAATTTTATTAGATGAACCTTTAGTCATATGGAGAACTTCAGATGGTAATCCTCATGCTATGCGTGATTTATGTATTCACAGAGGAACTGCCTTATCATTAGGCTGGATAAAGGATGATTGCCTAGTTTGCCCCTATCACGCATGGCAATATGATAGAAAAGGGTCTTGTGTTTTAATACCTCAAGCACAAGAAATTGAAATACCCAAAAAAGCATCAACTCCAAGATATCATTGCCAAGAAAAGTTTGGAATAATTTGGGTAGCCTTAGAAGATCCTAAGTTTAATTTACCTGTTATTCCTGAATTTGTAAATAGTAAATGGAAATTTGTAAATACAGGTCCTTTTAATTGGAAAAGTGATAGCTCTAGGCAAGTTGAAAATTTTACAGATTTTGGACATTTTCCTTGGGTTCACCCTGGTTTACTAGGGGACCCTAAGCGACCCGAAGTTCCAAATTGTCAGGTAACCATAAAAGATAGTGTTTTACATTATTCTATTACAAGACCAGAGGCTGCAAATAGTGATGATTTTCCAATTTTTGCAAATGAAGATGTTGTAAAGCCAGAACGAAAAAGCACATATGAACTTCATCTACCCTATACGATAGTTCTTCGACTGTGCTGGGGTGGTGAAAAAGGGATGGTTTACTTTTTTACATCACAACCTATTTCAAACAATTCTTGCCGTGGGTTTTGTATTATTGGTAGAAATTACAATCTTGATGAACCTGATTCTATCTTGCAAGAATTTGAACAAGTAATTTTTGATCAAGATAAAAGAATTGTTGAATCTCAAAGACCCATTCAGGTACCCTTTGATTTATCGGAGGAACTTCACCTAAAATTTGACACAGTAGCTATGAATTATCGAAGAGCAATGAAAAAAAATAAATTGCATTATTAAAATAAGTCTCTGATTCAAATAAAAGAAAATTGTAATAAAAAAAAAGCTGCGAAATTAATTTCACAGCTTTTATATATTTATAAGTAATGATTACTTTTTTAATGTAACTTTAACTGCATTCATACCCTTCATACCTTTTTCCAATTCGAATGTTACTTTATCATTCTCAGCTATTTGATCAATGATTCCACTAACATGGGTGAAATATTTCTCTTGATTTTCTGTATCTATGATAAATCCAAATCCTTTTGAAGAATCAAAAAATGAAACTTTACCATTTCTAACAGGATCTACCTTATCAGCATCTGTCATTTTAGGAACACTAATTTCAATATTTTTGGCTTTGATTTTAACTTTTAATAACGGATCTGGAGGTGTATCTGTTAAGTTACCATTATGATCTACGTATGCAAATTCGATACCTTTAGTACCATTTTCTTTAATTTCTGCTCTACGAGCTTCCATTTTTTTTCTTTTATCCTCACGTTTTTTTAAACGCTTTTTTTCTTTTTCACTCTTATTAAAAGTTTGTTGAGATTTTGCCATTAGTTATTTAAAAATGATTTTTTATTTTTTTCAAAGATATCTATTTACTTTATTAAAAAAAAATTATTTGTTTTGTCTAATTAAATTTGACAGTAGTAAAAGTATATTTTTAAAAAAAACTTAATAAGTCAGTATAAAATTATTACTTATTAAAAATAAATTTAATGCTTAAAGCACTAGAAAATTCAATAACATCTGTTTTAATTTAGATTTTAGTTATGCGAATTTTTTTCTTTTTTAATCTAGTATTGTTTAAATCCCTCACTAATCTATCGGCTACAGAAATAGGTACAGCAACAAAAGCGCAATCACGTTTTAATTCTATTATCCCTAATTGATCTTTTGTTAGATTTCCTAATTTAAAAAACATTCCTGCAATATCTCCTTTAGAAATTTTATCCTTTCTTCCTCCAGAAATAAACAAAGTTTCCCAATAAGCAGGCTTTCTCTTTGCTTGTATGCTAATGTCTTCTATGGGTGGTGTTTCAATAAATTCAGGCAACTTCCCTTCCTTAGATTTTAAAACATATGCAATTCCTTTAGCAGAAACTCTTGCAGTTCTTCCATTTCTGTGCGTAAATTCTTCTTTAGATAGTGGAAGTTGATAATGAATAATGTATTTCATTTCTGGAATATCGATTCCTCTTGCTGCTAAATCTGTAGCTAATAAAATTTGATTTGTTCCATTTCTAAATTTAATTAAAGACCGTTCTCTATCTTTTTGTTCCATTCCACCATTAAAACATCCATGATTTATATTTTTTCTTTCTAAAAATGAGCTGACACTTTGAATAACATCTTTTAAATTACAGAAAATAATTCCTTGATGATTCCCAATATGATTTAGCAAATGCAACAATGTATTTAACTTGTTTTTCTCTGGAAAAACAACTGTTTTAACTTGAAGTTTTGTAACTATATTATGTAAATAATTAACTATTTTAGGTTTATTAAGTTGAACAAAATCAGGAATCTCAACACCTTGTGTTGCAGAAGTTAAAATTCTTTTATTGATAGCTGGAAGTTCATTAATAATACCCCTCATCTCATACTCGAAACCTACTTCTAAAGATTTATCAAATTCATCTAGTATGATTGTTTTAATATGGTTTTTAGTGAATCGATTATTACTAAAGTGATCAGAAATTCTTCCTGGTGTGCCTATTAAAATTGCCGGTAAATGTTTAAGTTCTATTTTATCTTTAGCCATAGGTCTACCACCATAAACAGCATTTATCTTGAAGCCAGATCCCATAGATCTCATAACTTGTTCAATTTGAATAGCTAATTCTCTAGATGGCACTAGTATCAAAGCTTGAATCTCTTTAGATACAGGGTCTAAAGAATTTATAAGTGGTAAAGAAAAAGCAAGAGTTTTCCCTGTTCCTGTAGGAGATAACAAAATGATATTGTTGTAATCTTTTATAACCTCAATGGCTTCCAATTGCATCGGGTTTAACTCATAGATATTCAATTTTGCTAAAATAGCTTCCTGGTCTTTGATACTATTGGCCATAAAATTTACTTTCTTTCCTTTTTTAGTGTTTTTTCTAAATTTGAATGTCCATGATTAGTTTGTGCTAAATGATTTAAATGATTAGCCAAAACCTTTTCAATTAATTCCTCTTTAGTTAAATGATGAAAAATAGTTTTAACTTTAGATTTAAAATCGTCAGTAACTGTTCGGTTTGGTTTTGTTTTAAAAATTTTCCTAGCCCACAATAGAGTATTATTTTCCTCAATACTGTTAGAGTCAGCTTTTTTAACCTCATTAAACTTAATTCCTAGCTCCTGTTCAAAATCAGCTATATCTACAACTTCTTCTTTTTGTAAGATAGTTAATGAAAGCCCCTTTGCTCCTGCTCTCGCTGTTCTTCCACTTCGATGAACGTAGGTTTCATAGGTGTCTGGTAAATGATAATTAACTACATAAGAAATGTCTTTTATATCTATTCCCCTGGCAGCTAAATCTGTGGCAACTAACACTTTAATATGACCTTCTCTAAACTGACCCATAACTCGATCTCTAATTCCTTGAGTTAAGCTTCCATGAATTGTGCCAGAAGAAAATTTATTTTTGGCTAAATTTTTACCTAACTTATTTACAGCTGCTTTAGTTTTACAAAAAATAATTCCTTGTTGTCCTTCCCTCGCATATAAAAAATGAAGTAAAATATCTAGTTTTTCTATGGGTTCTACAACAGAATACTGGTGTGTTATTCCTTGATGGCCAATACTAGACATATCAGCTTCTATAGTTTTTACATTTTTTGAGAGATAGTTTTGGATCAATTGTTTAATTGTTCCTGGCATTGTGGCTGTGAACATCAAAATTCTTGAAGTTTTAGGAACTTCTTTAAAGATTTTTTCTACTTCAGAATGCAATGCACCAACCATTTCATCAGCTTCATCTAAAACTAAATATGAAGTAGTATTAACATTTATAGATTTACGATCTATTAAATCAAGTAAACGTCCAGGTGTAGCAACTACAATATGTACAGTTCTTTTTAATGCTTCTATTTGAGATTTGAGTGTTGCACCCCCAAAAAGCCCAATGACAGAAATTTCTGGATTAAATGAAGCGTATAAAGATAAGTTAGTTTGTATTTGCTGTCCAAGCTCTCTTGTAGGTACCAATACTATTACTTGAATAGTAGTATTCTCAGGTTTAATTAGCTGTAATAAAGGCAACCCAAAAGCTGCGGTTTTTCCTGTTCCTGTTTTAGCCAATGCAACTAAATCTTTCTTTCTTTCAAGAATAAATGGTATTACTTTCTTTTGAACTTCTGTAGGCTCAATAATCTCAATATCTCTCATACGAGATTGAAGTTCCTTTTGTATTCCTAAGTCAGAAAATTGATTTGGCATAAAATGTTTTTTTTTGCAAATGTACTCACACTTTAACAGCTAATTACACGAATTAAAATAATCTTATTAAATGTGTTTATATTTTTAATAAAATAAAGATGTAATTTTAATTATTATTATATTTTTACTGAAAAAAATTGAAATATAATTCACTGCTTTTATTTTTATTATTATTTTTTTTCACACAGTTTTCTTATACTCAAAATTCTGTAGCAAGAGAATGGAATGAAGAGCTTCTTGAGGCCATAAGAAATGATTATGCTAGACCAACTGTACATGCTAGAAATCTATTTCATAGTTCTCTAATCATGTACGATACTTGGGCAATTTTTAATGATAATGCTGAAACTGTATTTTTAGGGAAATCTTTTGGTGGCTATGAATGTACTTTCAATGGTATCTCAACCCCTTCGGAAATTCATAGTGCAATTCACGAAGTGATGAGTTATGCAATGTATAGACTTTTAACCCATAGATTTACGAACTCACCAAATGCAAATAGTACTCTAGAAAGCTTTACAGACCTATTTAGTTCATACGATTATGATGAAAATATTATAACTGTAGATTACAGCAATAATTCTTTTGCTGCATTAGGTAATTATATTGCACAAGAAATAATAAATTTTGGATTACAAGATGGTTCAAATGAACAGAATGATTATGAAAATCAATATTATATTCCTCAAAATGATCCATTAGTATTAGATTTATATGAGGATAATTCTGCTATTAACCCAAATAAATGGCAACCCTTAGCTTTTGACGTATATATAGACCAAAGTGGAAATGTTTATCCACTAGAAACTCCAAGTTTTTTAACTCCTGAATGGGGTCAAGTAAGTCCTTTTTCATTAAAATCTGAAGATTTAGAAATTCTAAATAATGGATTTGATAGCTATGTTTATAATGATCCTGGTTTTCCAGAGTTAATTCAAAATTCTTCATCTAACGGAATAGATGATCCTTACAAATGGAATTTTGCATTAGTTATTTCTTGGTCTGCACACTTAGACCCAAATGATGATATTATCATTGATATATCACCAGCAACTTTAGGGAATATTGATATTTCTGACTACCCAACAACTTTTCAAGAGTATGTGAGTTTTTATAATTTCAATGAAGGTGGAGCTATAAATAATGGACATGTAACAAACCCAATATCAGGGAACCCCTACACACCACAATTTGTTAAACGTGGAGATTATGCAAGGGTATTAGCAGAATTTTGGGCAGATGGCCCAGATTCTGAAACACCTCCTGGACATTGGTTTACTATCATGAATTATGTAAGTGACCATCCACAAACTATCAAGAAGTTTGGTGGTCAGGGATCTATTATAAGTGATTTAGAATGGGATGTAAAATCTTATTTAGTATTAGGTGGAGCTATGCATGATTCTGCAATCAATATTTGGGGTATTAAGGGCTATTATGATTACACGAGACCAATATCTGCTATTCGTTATATGGCTTCAAAAGGTCAAAGTACAGACAATAGTTTATCTAACTTTGACCCACACGGTTTGCCATTAATTTCGGGGTTAATTGAAGTCATAGAAATAGGAGATCCATTGGCTTTAGAGGACGATTCTAATATAGGATTAATCAAAGTAAAATCTTGGAAAGGGCCTGAATATATTTCAGATCCTGAAACTGACACAGCAGGCGTAGATTGGATATTGGGAACACATTGGTGGCCCTACCAAAGACCTACATTTGTTACTCCACCTTTTGCAGGATATCTATCTGGTCATTCAACATTTTCAAGAGCTGCTGCAGTATCATTGACAAAAATCACAGGAAGTAAATTTTTCCCTGGCGGACTAGGTACTTTTGACGTAATAGAAAACGAGTTTTTAGTTTTTGAAGAAGGCCCAACTGAATCATTTATATTAGAATGGGCAACCTATCAAGATGCATCAGATCAAACAAGTTTATCTAGAATTTGGGGTGGAATTCATCCTCCAATAGATGATATAAAGGGAAGAATTATAGGGGAAAAGATTGGTGAAGAATCATTTAATTTGGCACAACAGTACTTTACTGGCACCTTAGGTATTTCATCTGCATCGGTTAATAAAATAAACACAGTAGTTTATCCAATTCCTGTTGAAAATACACTACATATCAAAACACAATTTTTAGAAGAAATTAAATTAGAGGTGTATTCACTTTCTGGTAAGCTTATTTTTTCTTCCAAAAAAATTAATCATAACGGGGTCTTAGATCTAAATTTAGAGCATTTGGCTCAAGGTGTATACATTCTCAAGGGAGTATCTAGTGGAGATACTTTAATCTTTCAAAGAAAAATAATTAAATAATTTTTTTTTAAAAATCTACTACAATACCAATACTAGGAATAGAAGTACTCGTATCCTGGTTTATTTGTGATAAACTAATTGGAGAATTTAAATTACCATCCATATCTCTTGAGAGACCGTATTCATTAGGTCTTGGTATGCTTTGGCCAAGAACATTTTGAATTTCAAAAAAGACATTTAAACTGAATTGATTGTAATTCCACTTTTTATCTACTCGAATGTCTAATTGACTAAAAGTTTCTAATTTCTCTTCTCCTAGACGTGAATAATCTAAAATAATTTCTGGATAAGAGACTAGCGTTGCCTCAAGATTTGTTGGTACATATGGGGTTTTACCTGCAAAACGATATCTAGAACTAATTTCCCAATTATTTTTCAATTTATATCCACCTACAAAAGAAACTAAATGTCTACTATCCCAAACAGAGGGTATATATGCAGTGGTATCAAAACCTGTAAATTCGCTAAAGAAATAAGTATACGAGAAAATACTATAAAAATTATTCAATAGTTTTTGCTGGTATTGAAATTCTAGACCATAACTTCTACCTTTTCCTACAGTTTCAACATCTTCATTTCCTAATACTTCAAAATCTGCTCCTTTATTTGCCAAAGACACTTCATCTAATACTGATACAGGATAATCTGAATAACGTTTGTAAAAACCTTCTAAAGATATACTTGCTGCAGGGTTTAAATAATGCTGTAAACCTATTACATAATGATCACTTTGTGTATAGTCACTATCTTGGTTTGTGAGATTACCACCTGAATCTCTAAAACCTAAAATTGTGTAAGGAGTTATTTTATAATATCGTCCTGCAGTTGCACTTATACGCCAATCTTCTTTAAATTCATAGGATAATGAAAGTCTTGGAGAAAAATTTGAAACCAAATTACTTGAGGTTGTAAAACTATCATCATCCATCCTAAATCCTAGAGAAACATCTACTTTATCATTAAAAAATGAACGTGTGGCATTCGCAAAAAGACCATATTTTATAAAGTCTATCTCTGTAGTGTAGAAAATTGCATCAGCAATGTTGGCTGTATTATTTGAGTAAAAAGAGTGTTGTGTATTAAAACCACCTGTAATTTTCCAATCATTTATAAATTTGGTGAGTTGATATCTAAGTTTAGACTCTGACTCTACAGCATCATTTCTAAAGATAATTCCAGTTTCATTTTCTGGATCTAGGTAGCTAGTGAATGTATTCTTTAATCGATTATTACTCACAGTAGTTTCCATATAACCAGAACCATCTTTAAATCTTTTCCTCCAGGTAACTCCTATTGCATTTGTTTTTTGTTGTATAAAGGGTGCTTGTTCTAAAACTGCTTGTGCTTCTTCATCATAGTCTTCTGGAGCTTCTACACTAAAATCATCTACTGAGCCTAACCCTATAAAATACAAATCATTATAATTATCTATTTGATGTGTTAGTTTATATTGATAATCCCAATAATCTGGTCTAATGGGTAAGCCTATTAGTTTAAATAAAGCTTGTAAATAACTTCTTCTTACAGATAATAAAAAACTGGTCTTACTTTCTTTCTTTTTGTTTTTAAATAATGGACCTTCAAACGTAAATGCAGCATCAGTTGCACTTACCCTAATATTGGTATTGAATCGCTCTTTGTTTCCATCACGTTGTTTAAATTGAAGAACACCTGATAATGGATTATCATATTGAGCACCAAAAGCAGATGTAGACAAGGTAACATCGTTTATAAATGAAACATTTAATAAACCAACTGGTCCCCCTGCACTTCCTTGTGTAGCAAAATGGTTAATGTTTGGAACTTCTACCCCATCTAAATAATACACGGTCTCGTTAGGTGCGCCTCCACGTATAATTAAATCATTTCTAAAACCTCCTACTGATGGAGAAACACCAGGTAATGACTGAGCCACCTGTACAACATCATTATTTCCTCCGGGATATGTAGCTATTTCTACAGCAGACAAAGACTGAGTAGATAAAGGAGTTTCTTTAGGCCTACTGATTTTATTTTTATTTGACACTACTACTTCCTCCAAGGATTCGGAAGATTCAATTAAAATGAAATTAAACGATCGATTCCCTTTTGATTTGATAATAATATTAAATTTTGTTTGTGAATCAAAACCAACAAAACTAGCCGTTAAATTGAAGGATCCTGGAATAACATTAGTAATTAGAAAAGTACCATCTTCTTCAGAAATACTTCCCTGGTTAGTATTTAAATACACCGAGGCAGCAAATATTGGAGCACCTTTCTCATCAACCACTTTTCCTCGAATACTAGTTTTTACCTGAGCAGAAGAAGCCACTGAAATTAGTACAGTAATAAAAAGAAATTGAATAAATTTTATCTTGGCATTCATGAAAAATGATTGAATAATTTATGCAGCAAAAATACCATTTTTATGATGCTGGAAACTGATTTATTATTTTTTGTCTAGATTTAAAGTAGAATTTATTAAAATTTTAACATCATGACGAACTACTTAAGAAAACCAACGGGTCTATTTTGGATCATTAGCAGTACGGCTCTTATTTGGAATATAATGGGGGTATTTAATTATTTAACTCAGGCATTTATGACCAATGATGTATTGGCCTCTCTACCTAAAGACCAGCAACTTTTATATCAGGATGTTCCTGCATGGGTAACAGCAGCTTTTGCTACTGCAGTATTTTCTGGAACCCTAGGAGCTTTATTATTGTTATTAAAGAAAAAAATTGCCTCAACTTTCTTTATACTATCATTTGCAGGAATTATGGTACAGATGACCTATGGTCTGTTTATAAGTGAAAATACAGATAGTTATGGACCACTAGGCTTATTAATGCCTATAATGATTATTGCTGTTGGAGGATATTTAATATGGTATTCAAAAAAGGCAACTGAGCACAGATGGTTATCTTAACTAAAAGCTAGTTTCTGTAAATTTGATGTTCAGATCTTTTTCTAATTCATGAACTCGTTGAAGCTCATTTGAAAGAATTAATGCTAAAGAAATTCCTTTTTTTCCTGCTCTAGCAGTTCTCCCGCTTCTGTGGGTATAATAATCTAATTGATCTGGTAATTGATGATGAATTACAAATGCTAAATCTCTTACATCTATCCCTCTTGCAGATACATCTGTAGAGATTAAATATTGTAAACTTTCATTTTTAAAGGCACGCATTACTTTGTCTCGCTCTTTTTGCTGCATATCACCTTCTAGAGCTCCAATAGAAAAACCTTCCTCTTGCAAAATTTTGTTTAGATTTTGAGTTCCTGCCTTTGTTCTACAAAAAATAATTCCTCGAGCCTCTTGTCTTAATTCTAAGAAACGAATAATGGTCTTTGCTTTTTCCTTGATGGTTGTTTTTACAAATTGATGGCTAATATTTGAATTCACCATAGAGTTTCTATCGATTTCTACACGTGGTGCATTCGAATTCATGTAGGTTTTTATAATTCTTTGAATTTCTTCAGGCATAGTCGCCGAAAACAGCCAAGTATTTCTTTGGCCTGAGGTATATTTTAAAATTCTATTTAAATCTTGTTTAAAGCCCATACTCAACATTTCATCTGCTTCATCTAACACCAGCGTTTTAATTTCTTTTAAATTAATATTTCCTCGCTCTATCAAATCTATCAAACGTCCAGGAGTAGCAACAATTATATGGGTAGTTCTTTCTAAATTATATATTTGTTTTTCTATCTTTTCACCACCATAAACAGCTTCTACAAACACTTTATGGTCATAATATTTAGTATACTTAAAAAGTTGTTTTTTTATTTGCTGAACCAATTCTCGTGTAGGTGATAAAATAAGTGCTTGAACAGCAGTATTGTTAGGATCTATCTGTTGAACTATTGGCAAGCCAAAAGCAGCGGTCTTCCCTGTTCCTGTTTGTGCTAACCCAACAAAATCTGTTCTTTTCCCCAATAATATAGGGATGGTTTTCTCTTGAATTTCAGAGGGTGTATTTATTCCTAATTCTTTGATCGATTGTATGAAAGGTTTTTTTAAACCTAAGGTAGCAAATGTGCTCATAATTGAATTAAATTTCAGAAAAAAGCAAAGGTACAGTTATTTGGGAGCTAACATCATTAAAATTTGATCAGTTATTCGAGTAGGTTTAAAGGTTTTTGCATTTACCAAACAAAAGGTAGTTTTGGCTTTAACAATAGGCTTGTTGTTTTTGTAAAATTCTACATGACGAATAGAACGTATGCCTCCAGTTTCCCCAACCCAAGTTTTAGCCACAATTGAATCCCCGAGGAGAGCTTGGCCTATATAATCTATTTCATGTCTAATCACTACCCATACATAAGCAGAAGTATCTTCATCTTGTTTCAGTTGTGTCCAATGCAAGTTTGCAATGTTTTGAATCCACCGAAGGTACACCACGTTATTTACATGGTTCAGTTCATCTATATCAGATGCTATAACTGTATACGTAGTTTCAAAGACACTCATAAGACAAACTTAAAAGAAAATTATGAATATGTTAATTAATCCATAAATATATTTACAATTAAATTAAACATTCTTATTATGTAGATATTTGCAAAAACTTTATGACGGAAACCACCAACAGTTTAGGAACTCAAAAAATAAGTAAACTTCTTATAAAGCAAGCTATACCTGCTTCTATTGGTATTTTGGTGATGTCTTTAAACATGATTGTAGACACCATTTTTGTAGGACAATGGATTGGTTCTATGGCTATAGCAGCCATTACAGTAGTTTTACCAATTGTTTTCTTGATATCGTCTATAGGCATGGGAATAGGTATTGGAGGAAGTTCAATTATTTCTAGAGCTTTTGGTGCAAAAGACATAAACAAAGCCTACTTAACTTTTGGAAATCAAATTTCCTTAACACTAGTGCTCTCTATTTTCTTTGTAAGCGTAGGGATTCTATTCTACAAACCCCTCCTATTATTATTTGGCGCCAATGGAGCAATTTTAGATCCTGCAACAGCCTATTTTAATGTAGTCTTATATGGAGTTCCGTTTTTAGCCTTTGCCATGATGGGTAACCCTGTGATTAGAGCAGAAGGAAAACCTAAATTTGCAATGTATGCAATGATTTTACCTGCTATTTCAAACATTCTTTTAGATGTTATCTTTATAAAATTTTTAAATTTAGGCATGTTTGGTGCTGGTTTAGCGACCTCTATCTCTTATGCTGTTTGCGGTTTATTTATTTTTAGCTTCTTTCTTTCTAAAAAAAGTGAGCTCATTATCAAACCTAGTTACTTTTTATTAAAACTAGCCATTGTCAAAGAAATTATTCAATTAGGAGGTGTTACTGTTGCTAGACAAGGAACCATTAGTGTATTAATGATAGTTTTAAATGCCACTTTATTTACCTATGGTGGTGAAAATGCGATTGCTGTGTATGGTATTATTAATAGAGTAATGATGTTTGCTTTATTTCCTGTATTAGGAGTAACACAAGGTTTCTTACCCATAGCTGGGTATAACTATGGTGCTAAAAATAGTGAGAGAGTAAAAGAAGTGATAAAAAAAGCTATACTCTATGGCAGTATGGTAGCTACACTAATTTTTTTAGCAATTATTACTTTTCCAGAGGCAATTGCTAGGCTTTTTACCTCAGATGTAGCATTAATTGAAGAAACACCCAAAGCTTTGTTGTATGTATTTTTGGCAACTCCTGTAATTACTGCACAACTTATTGGTTCTGCTTACTTTCAGGCCGCTGGAAAAGCCTTACCTGCGCTGGTGCTAACCTTGTTGAAACAAGGGATATTCTTAATTCCCTTGGTATATTTATTGCCTAAATTTTTTGGCTTAAATGGAGTTTGGTTTTCTTTTCCAATTGCAGATGTTTTGGCTACACTTGTTACCATGATCTTTTTGCGTATTGAAGTACGTAAACATCTTAAATAAATTTTTACCTAAAACATCCCTAAAAATGGGGGGCTATAAATTTCACTACTTGTAGGGATTGAATTACATTAGAAAATTCTTCATATTTATAACTATTATTTATCTTAAAAAATAGAAGACATAATACAAATAGAAAAACAATAAATACGATGAAAAATAAATTTAAAAGAACGATAGCCATTTATTTAGCAGTACTTATGTTAAGTTCAAGTGCATATCCATGTACTGGAATTACGCTGAAATCTAAAGATGGAGGAGTTGTTGTTTCTCGTACTGTTGAGTGGGCGTTAAACGATGCACAACATAATAAGATTTTAGTAGTTCCTAGAAACAAACAATTTGTTGGTCAAACCCCTGAAGGATATAACGGAAAGCAATGGAAAGGAAATTATGGTTTTGTAACCCTCACAGCTTACGGCCAGCCCTATGGTCCTGACGGTTTAAATGAAGAAGGACTTTATGTTGGCGTATATTATCTTCCTGACTTTGCAGAATATGCCATTTATGATCCTACAAAAGTAAAAAAATCTATGAGTGTCGGAGATTTAATGCAATGGATGCTGTCATCATTTAAAACAGTAGATGAAATTATTGAGAATTTAAAAAATGTTATTGTTGTAAATGTCGAGAATAAAGAATTTGGAGGAGCGGCACTCCCCTTTCATTTTAAAATTGTTGATCCAAGTGGTAATAGTAAAATAATTGAAATCGTAAGCAATGGTGTAGTAAAGGTGTATGACCCGTATATTGGTGTAATCACAAATTCGCCAACTTATGATTGGCATATAACTAATCAAAGAAATTATCTGAGTCTTTCAACAAATCCAAACAGCCAAATGAATTTTGATGGTTACAATTTAAAGCCTTTAGGTGGTGGATCTGGTTTAATTGGCTTACCAGGGGATTTCACTCCACCCTCAAGGTTTGTTAGAGCTGCTGCATTAACTGCTTCTTGTCGTCCTTTACAAACAAGTCTTGATGCTGTTTTTGAATCGTTTAGAATATTAGATAACTTCAATATTCCATTAGGCGCACACATACCAAAAGAAAATTTACCAACAGACATTGTTAGTGCAACACAAGTTACCTCTGCATCTGATTTACAAAACAAAGTGTACTATTACCATACCATGTGGAACCGACAGGTAAGAAAAATTGACTTAAAAGCTATTGATTTTGCTACAGTACAAGAGCAAATAATTGATGATGATGAATTGAAAATAAATACTGTTAAAGATGTAACACCAAAATAAATTGTAAAGAGAACTCAAACAAAAACCTACAGTGTGTATCATCTATTGCTAGTACTCGACTACATTCGAAAATCTTATCATGTTTTCTATTTGGTTTTTATGTGCTAAACCATGAAACAAAATATATACAAACACGTTGCTTAAAAATATGTAAAAAATGTCTAATGAAATAAAAGGTTATCTTATATTGGTGATTGGAATATGTTGCTTAATTCATTTACTATATAAATTTTTTAAAAAAACATGGTATTACCATGTATATATTAAATGTCTACAAAAAGCTATCTTACAAAGCAACTTTGCGTATGATATCAATGACAAAATAAGTATGTATTAAATATGAAATATATAACGATATTACTTCTTCTTTTAGGCTTTTGTTTTTCTAGTTTTGCTCAGCAAACCATTAATGCGTCTATTACACATGATGGAATTCAACGAAACTATATATTATATATTCCAGAGCTATACGATGGCAGTTCAGATGTACCTTTAGTCCTTAATTTTCATGGATTTGGGAGTAATGCAAATCAACAAATGTTTTACGGTGATTTTCGTGATATTGCAGATACAGAAGGATTTCTTTTGGTACATCCTGAAGGGACTACATTTATTGGAAATC
>CAJXSU010000029.1 GCA_913061465.1 uncultured Flavobacterium sp. | reverse complement strand
CGAATGTACGATTTTTTTTGATTTTTGTAATATTTTTGTAATATTTTTGAGTTATCACATAGTCTTAGGCTGTTTTTTTAAGATAATCTTATTTTATCTTTGACATAAGTAATATTGATTAATGAGTTGTAACTTTGTGTTTTAATTATTCTCCTTTTGAAAATTATTCGATCTATTGCTGCTTTTGATTCTTCAGAAAAAACAATTGTTACTATAGGTACTTTTGATGGTATCCATATAGGTCATAAAAAAATATTAAAAAACCTTATTAGTACTGCAAAAAAAGAAGGAAAGAAATCTGTACTTCTAACTTTTTTTCCTCACCCTAGAATGGTGTTGCAAAAAGACAAGACTATTTTGTTGCTTAACACCTTAGATGAAAAATCTATGCTTCTGAAAAAAATGGGCTTAGATTATTTAATTATACACCCCTTTAGTAAAGAGTTTTCTAGGCTTACTGCCCTTGATTTTGTTAGAGATATTTTAGTAAATACGCTAAATACTTCGAGGTTAATTATTGGTTATGATCACCATTTTGGTAAAAATAGAGAGGGTAATATTCATCAGCTAAAAGAATATAGTTCATTATATGATTTTAATATCCAAGAAATTCCTGCTCAAGATATTGATGATGTTTCTGTAAGTTCCACAAAAATAAGAACCGCTCTAAAAGAAGGAAATTTAAAAATTGCCAATAATTACCTTGGATATCAATATATGCTTAGTGGTATTGTTGTAAGTGGAAAACAATTAGGGGGAACAATTGGTTTTCCAACAGCCAACATAGAGGTTGAAGAATCCTATAAGTTAGTACCAAGTTCGGGAGTATATATTATCAGAACGCGGATTAATAGCATTGTGTTTTACGGAATAATGAATATTGGCTTCAATCCAACAGTTCTTGGAAAGCATCAAACTATTGAAGCGCATTTATTTGATTTTAATGAAAATCTTTATGGCAAAAAAATTACTATTAAGTTTATTCATTTTTTAAGAGAAGAGCAAAAATTTAATTCGGTTGAGGAGCTAGTTGGGCAATTAAACATTGATAAAGAAAATGCTATTTCTTACCTGTCAAACAATCGCATATAACACATTGTGATATTGATTCACTTACTATATCTTTGGATTCTTATAATTGATACAAGTTATGTTACAAGTTCCGTTTATTAGAGACAATCAAAAATTAGTTTTAGAGGGCTTAGCTAAAAGAAATTTTGTTAATGCTAAAGAGATTTTAGCACGCGTTTTGGAAACAGATGAAACTAGAAGGAATGTTCAGGTTTTATTAGACAACACCTTAGCGGAATCTAATGCGCTATCTAAAGAAATTGGAGAATTGTTCAAAACAGGACAAGTTCAAAAAGCAACGCTTGCTAAAGAAAAAACTAAAAAACTTAAAGAGCAGTCTAAAAAATTTACCGATCAATTAAATACGTATTCTAAAGAGCTTCAAAATTTACTGTTTCAAATTCCAAATATTCCTCATTCATCTGTGCCTTCAGGACAAACTGAAGAAGACAATGAAGAGGTTTTTAGAGAGGGCGCAATTCCTAAGCTTGATGAAAACGCCTTACCTCATTGGGAATTAGTTAAAAAATATGATATTATAGATTTTGAATTAGGTACTAAAATTACAGGAGCAGGTTTTCCTGTTTATAAGGGTAAAGGTGCCAGGCTTCAAAGAGCTTTAATTAGTTATTTTTTGGATAAAAATACTGCAGCTGGGTACACCGAATATCAAGTACCGCATGTAATTAATGAAGCGTCAGGAATAGGTACTGGACAACTGCCTGATAAAGAAGGACAAATGTATCACGTTGGTGTTGATGATTTATATCTAATTCCTACCGGAGAAGTACCAATTACTAATATGTATCGTGGAAACTTGGTAAATGAAAATGATTTGCCAATTATGGCTACTGGATATACCCCTTGTTTTCGACGAGAGGCTGGAAGTTATGGTGCTCATGTAAGAGGTTTAAATCGTTTACACCAATTTGATAAAGTTGAAATTGTTAGGGTAGAACACCCTAATAATTCTTACATCGCTTTAGATGGCATGGTTACTCACATTAAAGAAATCTTAAACGAATTAAAACTACCCTATCGCGTACTCCGATTATGTGGAGGAGATACTGGTTTTACAGCTGCATTGACCTTTGATTTTGAAGTATACTCGACTGCCCAAGATAGATGGTTAGAAATCAGTTCCGCTTCAAATTTTGAAACATTTCAGGCAAACAGACTAAAACTACGCTTTAAAAATAACGATGGTAAAAATCAATTGGCTCACACGTTAAATGGGAGCTCTTTAGCGTTACCGAGAGTTTTGGCGGCAATTTTAGAAAATTGTCAAACAAAAGATGGTATAAAAATACCTGAAATTCTAGTCCCTTACACAGGCTTTTCTGTTATTAATTAGCAATAATAGCATTAAGTAGCCTCCTGTATTTATTCATTTCTAAAAGTGCATTAAAGTAATTACTTATTTGACCTGTTCTCATGAAGTTAATTGAGTTTTGTTTTGCTGTTTCGTGTTTGTTAGCTAGTTCATTCATTTTTGTTCTTATTTTGGGGTTGTATCGTTGTTTTTTCTAACTCATCTAAAAAATTAATAAACAAATTTAGGCACTCCATCATCACATAGTACTTCTGTGGGTTGATTTGGCAGGGAACAATCACTAGATATTTGCCATTTTTGGTTAA
This sequence comes from uncultured Flavobacterium sp., assembly GCA_913061465.1. Taxonomy (GTDB): domain Bacteria; phylum Bacteroidota; class Bacteroidia; order Flavobacteriales; family Flavobacteriaceae; genus Polaribacter. The sequence continues at coordinate 24,725 of CAJXSU010000029.1, read as the reverse complement.
AATCTTCTTGTGCTTGTTTATGAGCTTCTATTAATTCAATAAATAACTGAGTATCAATAAATACTGGATAGGCAATATACCCAACAAACCCTCCACAAACCTTACTTCCGTAACCTATGAAAGTCCAATCTTCCGAGTTGTCACAACTAATACTGTTTACCATACTTTCTATTTCAGTAAACATATCTTGTAAATTTTGAGCCGCCTGATCTTGGCTTAGTGTTTCATTGTCTTGACAAGATGTTAATGTTGTTAATAATAACACTATTAATACTTTTTTCATTTTATTTATTTAATAATTGAGGATGAAAATTCTCATAACAACATTTTCAAGAATTGTGCCAAAATTTTAGAATGGTTTTCTATAATAGAAAAGTTTAATAAAATTTAACATTTGAGTTGATTATCTTTGATAGAGATGAAGCACCTTTTTCTCACATTAACATTCTTTGTATCCTATTTGGCTTACAGTCAAAATAATTCTTCTTTAGCTGAGAATTATTTCAGAGAGGGTGAATATAAAAAAGCTTCTCAACTATTCGAAACTCTAGAAAAAAACAATCCTTATAATACCAGGTACCTAAAACGTTTAATTACTTGTTACCAAGAAACAAATAATTATAAAAAGGCAGAAAATCGCCTTCGAGAAAAATTACTCAAAAACCCTTCTCAACAGTATTTAAGAATAGAAATTGGTTATAACTTTGATCGTCAGCAAAAAAAAGCACTAGCAAAAAAAGAATATGACATTGCTATTGAGTCTATTACTTCTAACCCTAGTTTGGGTGGGGTTATGGGTAGAATGTTTCAGCAAAATAATCTATTAGACTATGCTATTGAAGCGTACTCTAAAGCAATGAGGCTTCATGAAAATGCGAGTTATGAATTTCAGATAGCTCAAATTTACGGAGAGAAGGGTGAGTTTGAAAAGATGTTTGAATTTTATATAGAACTTATAGATAAAAATGAGGATTATCTTAGTGGTGTTCAACGATACGTGAGTAAATATATAAGTAACGACCCTTTAAGTAATAATAATAATGCCTTTAAAAAAGCTTTGCTAAAAAAGTCTATACGTAACCCTAAAAATGCTTGGAACGAATTATTGAGTTGGCTTTTCATCAAGCAAAAAGAATACAAAAAAGCCTTTATTCAAGAAAAAGCACTTTTTAACAGGGACCCCAATTATATTGAGACTGTTTTTAGATTGGGTGAAATTGCATATGAAAATAATGATTCAAAAACTGCGAAAGAGTGTTTTGAATTTATTCTTGAAAAAACTATTTTTATTGAAGAGAAGTTATCTGCGGAATTATTTCTTTTAAAGATAGTGGCAAAAACCTCAGACAAAGACGATAGCTTCTTGTACAAAAAAGTACTAAATAAATATGGTGTAAATAGAAATACTTTAGAAATCCAATTAGCATTTGCAAACTATTTAACTTTCAAAAAAAACAATCCGGTTGAGGCTATAAAAGTGCTAGAAAAAGCTATGTCTCTTTCTACTTCAAAGTTTAAAACTGCTGAAATTAAATTGAAATTAGGAGAAGTATTGGTGTTTACCGGAAGATTTAATAAAGCCTTACTCTATTTTTCTCAAGTTCAAACACAATTAAAAAACCACCCACTGTCTCAAGAAGCGCGTTTTAAAGTGGCACAAACATCTTATTTTAAAGGTGATTTTAAATGGGCCAAATCTCAATTAAAAATTCTAAAAAGCTCCACAACACAACTTATTGCAAACGATGCTGTTGATCTATTCTTAATTATTTCAGACAATGAACCTAAAGACTCTATTCCGTCTGGATTAATTGATTTTGCTAAAGCAGACTTACTGGCCTATCAAAATAAAAATATTGAAGCAATAGCGACATACAATAAAATCTTAGAAAAATATCAGGGACAGAATATTGAAGATGAAGCCATGTTTAATCAAGCTGCTGTTTATCTCAAAGAAAAACAATATGATAAAGCCATTAGTAATCTTTTAAAAATCACTACAATTAATGCTGATGGAATATTAGTAGATGACTCCTATTACCTATTGGCAGAAATCTATAAAAATAATATAAAAGACCCTGAAAAAGCTTCAGAATACTATCAAAAAATTATCTTTGATAAACCTTCTAGTATTTACTTAGTTAATGCTAGAAAAAAATACCGAGAACTAAGAGGAGATGTGGTTAATTAAAGCACCTTCTTAATTTTTTCACCATTTTAAAAGCCTATGTACATATATAATGTTACAATTAACATAGACGAAAGCGCTCATAAAGAGTGGCTTTCTTGGATTCAAAATCACATACAAGACGTATTGGCTACAGGAAGTTTTGTTGCTGCTAAACTAACTCAAGTTTTAGTGGAAGAAGAAATGGGTGGTGTTACTTATTCTGTTCAATACACTGCTAATAGTAGAGAGGATTTAAATGAATATTATACCACTTATGCTCCTAAATTGAGAAATGAAAGCATGCAGAGATTTGCGGATAAAATGATTTCGTTTAGAACAGAATTAAAAGTTATTAAAGAGTTTTATCCACCTAGCATTAAGAATTAAAATGACGGTTAGAGCAAAAAAACATCTAGGTCAGCACTTTCTTAAAGATGAAGACACTGCCAAAAATATTGCCAACACTTTAATAGAAGTTGGTTACGACAATATCTTGGAAATTGGCCCAGGAATGGGAATGTTAACAAAGTACCTCTTGGATAAAAAAGCAAAAATCACTGTCATGGAAATTGATAGGGATTCAGTTGCATTTTTAAAGGAAGAGTTTAGAAACGAATACATCAACTTAGATACATCTGCTAACAACTTTGAAATTATTGAAGGTGATTTTCTTAAATATGATTTAGCCTCTTTCTTTAATAAGCAGCAAATTGCAATTATTGGGAATTACCCTTATAACATATCTTCTCAAATTGTTTTTAAAGCAATAGAATTTAGAAACTTTATTCCAGAGTTGAGTGGTATGTTTCAAAAAGAAGTTGCCAAAAGAATTGCAGAAAAGGAGGGAAGTAAGGTTTATGGAATTATATCTGTACTAACGCAAGCTTTTTTTGATGTAGAGTATTTGTTTACTGTTCCTCCAACGGTTTTTAACCCTCCCCCAAAAGTAGATTCTGGTGTAATAAGACTTACCAGAAAAAAAGATTTTTCTTTGCCTGTAGATGAAAAATTATTTTTTAGAGTAGTTAAAACCGCTTTTAATCAACGAAGAAAAATGTTGAGAAGCAGTTTAAAGTCTTTCAAACTTTCGGATACCTTAAAAGAAGATACTATATTTGCTATGCGGCCAGAACAATTGTCTGTAAGTGAGTTTATTAAACTCACGCATAAAATAGCAACTGATGTCATTTGAAATCACAAACGAACTTTTAGCAAACATTACTTCTTGCATAGAAGCCTCCAATGATAAGCCAATTATTGCTTTATTTGAGGAGATGCACTACGCAGATGTTGCCGAAATTCTAGATGAACTTTCTTTTGATGATGTTATCTATATTATAAAACTTATCGATAGCGAAAAAACTTCTGCAGTTCTCATGGAGCTTGATGAAGATATTCGTGAAAAGATTCTCCAAAAGCTCTCAGCAAAAGAAATTGCAGAGGAGGTTGAAGAACTGGATTCTGACGACGCTGCTGATATTATAGGGGAACTATCAGAGGAAAGGCAGGAGGCTGTAATGTCTCAAATTGAAGATGAAGAACATGTAAAAGAAATTGAGGAGCTACTAACGTATGACGAAGATTCTGCTGGTGGGTTAATGGCAAAAGAGTTGGTAAGAGTTAATGAAAACTGGAGCGTTCTTAAATGTGTCAGAGAAATGCGTTTACAGGCAGAAGAGGTGACGAGAGTGCATTCTATATATGTTGTAGACGATAATGAAAAGCTGAAAGGACGATTATCTTTAAAAGACTTGCTAATAACTTCAACAAAAACAGCAATTTCAGAGGTTTATATTCCTAAGGTTGATTTTGTAAATGTTCATGACGACCTAGACGAAGTCTCTAACAAAATGCGAAAATATGATTTGGAAGCAATTCCTGTTGTAGATAATGATGGAGTTTTATTAGGGAGAATTACAATTGATGACATCGTAGATATTATTAAAGAAGAGGCAGACAAGGATTATCAATTAGCTGCTGGTTTAACCCAAGATGTTGAGGCCGATGATAGTATTTTGGAATTAACCAAAGCACGATTACCTTGGTTATTCTTAGGACTTTTAGGAGGAGTAGGAGCCTTCTTAATTATGCAAATGTTTGAAAACACTTTTGAAGAAAATGCCGTTTTATTCTTTTTTACACCTTTAATTGCAGCAATGGCTGGAAATGTGGGTGTGCAATCATCTGCAATTATTGTTCAAGGATTAGCAAATGATGATGTTAAGGGAAGTATTAATAGCCGTTTAATAAAAGAAATGTTATTAGCAGCGCTTAACGGACTTGTACTCGCTATATTTTTATTTGGTTTTATATGGTTATATGAAGGTAAAGTAAATACTGCTTTAGCCATTTCAACATCTCTTGTGGCGGTTATTATTGTTGCTGGACTAATAGGTACTTTTGTGCCATTGTTTCTAGATAAAAGAGGAATAGATCCTGCAATTGCTACGGGTCCGTTTATTACAACAAGTAATGATATTTTTGGGATTTTAATTTATTTTATGATTGCAAAGATCATTTTAGGAATATAAAAACTAATGTATCTTTTGAAATAAATCCCAAAGAACCACTCCACAACTCACAGAAATATTTAAAGAATGTTTAGTTCCTTTCTGAGGAATCTCAACACAATAATCTGCAACAGAAACAACTTCCTGTTGCACCCCTTTTACCTCATTTCCAAATATAACAGCAATTTTATTATTAGGGTGCGGAGTAAACTCATCTAACATTACACTGTTTTCTACTTGTTCTATAGCGGCTACTTTAATTCCTTTAGATCTTAATTCTTTTACAAGAGTTAAAGTATCTTCTTTATATTCCCAATCAACAGATTCGGTTGCTCCTAAGGCTGTTTTATGAATATCTCTATGGGGAGGTTTCGCGGTTATTCCACACAAGTAAATTTTTTCAACCAAAAATGCATCGCTTGTTCTAAAAACAGAACCAATATTATTTAAACTTCTAATATTATCAAGGACTACAATAATGGGGGTTTTAGTCGTCTTTTTAAACGTAGAAACGGAGATTCGTCCTAGTTCGTTATTTCTTAATTTTCTCATAAAAAGTTCTATCTTTAAACACGTATTGCAAACAACAGTAAAACTAACTGAAAATTTCTAAAATTTGGCAAAATCTATCACCAAAAAGGTAACTCCTTTAATGAAACAATACAACGCTATCAAAGGAAAGTATCCAGATGCAATGTTACTTTTTCGTGTTGGGGACTTTTATGAAACTTTTGGAGACGATGCTGTAAAAGCAGCTGGTGTTTTAGGTATTATTCTCACCAAAAGAGGTGCTGGTAGCGAAAGTGAAACTGCTTTAGCAGGATTTCCACATCATTCTCTGAATACTTATTTGCCAAAATTAGTAAAAGCTGGAATGCGTGTGGCTATTTGTGATCAGTTAGAAAATCCAAAAATGACAAAAACCATTGTAAAACGTGGTGTTACAGAATTAATAACCCCTGGGGTTTCATTAAATGACGAAGTATTACAATCAAAGTCTAATAATTTTTTAGCGGCTGTTCATTTTGGAAAACGGCTACTAGGAATTTCTTTTTTAGATGTTTCTACGGGAGAATATTTGTTAGCTCAGGGAAACGAGGAATATATAGATAAGCTACTTCAGAATTTCAGCCCCTCTGAAATATTGGTCCAAAAACAATACAAACAAAAATTTAAAGACCTATTTGAAGATCGGTTTTATACATTTTACTTAGATGATTGGGTATTTCAAAAAGAGTATGGTTTTGAGGCTTTAAATACTCATTTTGATGTTAATTCTTTAAAAGGCTTTGGTGTTGAAGAATTGCCCGAAGGAGTTATAGCGGCTGGAGTAGTTTTATACTATCTTTCAGAAACCCAACACAACAAGTTAAAGCACATTCAAAATATTAGTAGAATTGCTGAAGACAATTATGTTTGGATGGATCGTTTTACAATTCGAAATTTAGAACTATACCATCCAAACTCTGTAAATGCCGTTACCTTACTAAATGTTATCGATAAAACGATATCTCCAATGGGAGGAAGGTTGTTAAAGCGTTGGTTGGCACTTCCTTTAAAAGATATAGAAAAAATTCATTATAGGCATGAATTAGTCAAATATTGCATAGAAAATGACGATTTTCTAGAGACAATACAGTATCAATTACAGCAAATTAGCGATATAGAGCGCTTAATTTCAAAAGTAGCCACTGGTAAAGTTTCTCCACGAGAAACTGTTCTATTAAAAAATTCTTTAAAAGCGGTTTTACCAATAAAAGAAAAAGCTTTAACTAGTAAAAACAAAGCTATTAAAAGTCTTGGTAATCAGTTTTTAGATTGCTCTAATATAATTTCAAAAATAGATACTGTTGTATTCGAAAACGCACCTGTAAATATAAATAAAGGAGGTGCTATTGCTAATGGAGTCTCTCAAGAATTAGATGATTTACGGGCAATTTCTAGTTCGGGAAAAGAATATCTAGATAATATGCTGGCTAGAGAAAGTGAGAGTACGGCAATTCCTAGTTTAAAAATCGCATTTAATAATGTTTTTGGGTATTATATTGAAGTTAGAAACACACATAAGGATAAGGTTCCAGAAGAATGGATTCGAAAACAAACCCTAGTTAATGCAGAAAGATACATCACTGAAGAGCTCAAAGAATATGAAACAAAAATTCTAGGCGCAGAAGAAAAGATTAAAGAATTAGAGCAAAAACTTTTTACAGATTTAGTTCAATATGTTATCCAGTTTATTCAGCCTATTCAACAAAACGCAAAAACAATTGCTCAAATAGATTGTTTGTTGTCATTTGCAGTTTTAGCTGTTTCAAATAATTATGTTTGTCCAGTTGTTGATGAAAGTACCGATATAGAAATTAAAAATGGTCGTCATCCCGTCATAGAAAAACAACTGCCAATTGGTGAAGAATATATTGCAAACGATGTTGTGTTAAATAGGAGTCAGCAACAAATTATTATGATTACTGGCCCAAACATGTCTGGTAAATCTGCTATCCTTAGACAAACAGCATTAATTACTCTACTGGCTCAAATGGGTAGTTATGTTCCTGCTCAGAACGCAAAAATTGGCGTAGTTGATAAAATTTTTACAAGAGTGGGTGCAAGTGATAATATTTCTATGGGAGAATCTACTTTTATGGTAGAAATGAATGAAACTGCCTCTATTCTTAATAATATTTCTGAAAGAAGTTTAGTTTTATTAGATGAAATTGGGCGTGGAACCTCAACTTATGATGGAATTTCAATAGCTTGGGCTATTGCAGAATATTTACACGAACATCCTTCTAAAGCTAAAACACTTTTTGCAACGCATTATCATGAATTGAATGAAATGACAACTACTTTTGAGCGAATTAAAAACTACAATGTTTCTGTAAAAGAATTAAAAGACACTATAATTTTCTTGAGAAAGCTTGTTGCTGGTGGAAGCAATCACAGTTTTGGAATTCATGTTGCTAAACTGGCCGGAATGCCAAATCAAGTAATTCACAGAGCTTCTAAAATACTTAAGCAATTAGAAAAAAAACAAACAAGCGAGGAAGTGAAAGACACGTTAAAGAATATTCAGCATAATGATATGCAGCTAAGTTTCTTTCAACTAGACGATCCTTTACTTGAAGACTTACGTGAAGAAATATTGACAACCAACTTGGACGCCCTGACTCCAATTGAAGCACTTATGAAGTTGAACGAAATAAAGCGCATGTTAACAAAAAAATAAATGCAATTGCTGTTCTAAAATTATTCTGTTCTTTTATATTCAATCTTTATTATATTTGTAGTCTTATGTTAGGAAGTTTTCTATTTATTGGTGGTCCAGAAATTTTTATTATAATACTTATTGTAGTTATGGTCTTTGGAGCTGATAAAATTCCTGAAATAGCAAGAGGTCTAGGTAAAGGTATGCGTCAAGTAAAAGATGCTACAAATGATATTAAAAAGGAAATAAAAGATAGTGCAAAAGACCAGGGAATAGATACCGATTTAGCTAAAGGAATCAAAAAAGAAATTAGTAATGTAAAGGAAAGCCTTGACGAAATGTCGGGTCCAATTAAACGAAATTTTAAATAATCTCTTCTTTTAAATTTTTGAATAGGATTAGTAAAAAACCCCACTTATTAGTCCGTCGGGCTGGCTTTAACACACCCTGCTAATGGTAAGCCCATCTCTTATCGGTAATAAAACGGTTTCAACTCTGCTATCAGTATTTAATAATATATTGTATTCTAGAAGAGCTTTAGTATCTTGATCTTTAGGATTCAACTTCTCCACAACTTTACCGCTCCACAAAACATTATCAGATAAAATAACACCGCCTTTATTCATTTTATCAATAATTAAATGAAAATAATTGCTATAATTAGACTTATCAGCATCAATAAAAACTAAATCAAATTTCTTGTTTAAAGTAGGTATAATTTCTAATGCAGAACCTACATGTTGAAAGATTTTGTTACGAAATCCTGATTTTTCAAAATACTTGTTTTGTAGGTCCACTAACTCTTCATTTTTATCAATTGTATCAATGCTTCCATCATCAGATATACCCTCCGCAATACAAATTGCTGAATATCCAGTATATGTGCCAATTTCTAGAATGTTTTTAGGCTGTACAAGCTTAGAAATCATTGAAAGTAAACGTCCTTGAAAGGCACCACTTAACATTCTTGGATTGATTATTTTTTGCCAAGTTTCCTTGGTTAACTCTTGTAATATTAACGGCTCTATTTGAGAATGATTAACCGAATAATCATCTATTTTTTCCGGTAAAAAGTTCATGTTGTATTCTGCGTTTTTTCTAAAAATCAAATATACATTATTTTTATACCCCTCTTTTAATTATAGATTTTAACAGCTAATTTTTACACCTATTATTATCCTCTTTGTTTAAGTTGAATATTTGATTTCTTTATGACTGAATTAAACTAGATTTATATCTGATGAGATTTAGTACTTTTACAAAACCTAATTAATACCATTATGTCTGTAGCTAAAAAGCAATATAAGAGAATAACTACCAAATCTTTGGTAGAGATGAAAGCAAACGGAGAGAAAATATCTATGTTAACGGCATATGACTATACCATGGCAAAAATTGTTGATGGTGCTGGAATAGATGTGATTCTAGTTGGAGACTCAGCATCAAATGTAATGGCTGGTCACGAAACAACTTTGCCTATTACTTTGAATGAGATGATTTATCATGCTAGCTCTGTGGTAAGAGCGGTTGAGCGTTCTCTAGTTGTTGTAGATTTACCTTTTGGAAGCTATCAATCTGACCCTAAAGAAGCCCTTCGTTCTGCAATTAGAATCATGAAAGAAAGTGGCGGGCACTCAATAAAGGTTGAAGGAGGAAAAGAAATTAAAGAATCTATTAAACGGATTCTTAATGCAGGTATTCCTGTTATGGGGCATTTGGGCTTAACCCCTCAATCTATCTATAAGTTTGGAACTTATACCGTTAGGGCTAAGGAGGAGGAAGAGGCAGAAAAGTTACTTGAAGACGCTTTGATGCTTGAGAGATTGGGGTGCTTTGCTTTAGTTTTAGAAAAGGTTCCTGCTGCTTTAGCCGAGAGAGTCGCGAAATCAATTACTATCCCTGTCATAGGAATTGGTGCTGGGGGTGGAGTTGATGGTCAAGTCCTAGTGACACATGATATGCTGGGAATGACACATGAATTTAACCCTCGGTTTTTGAGAAGATACTTGGATTTATACTCAGAAATGACCACTGCTTTTAAAAGCTACATTACAGATGTAAAAAATAAAGATTTTCCTAGCGAAAAAGAACAATATTAGGGTTGTGAAAATTCTTCATTTAGATACAAACCATCCTACTTTACTAGAGCAACTTAATGCTGCTGGTTTTGAAAATCACAAAGATTATACTTCATCTAAAGTTGAAATTGAAAAGAAAATTCACAATTATGACGGAATTATAATTAGAAGTAGGTTTTCAATCGATAAACATTTTTTACAACAAGCAAGTAAGCTTAAATTTATTGGTAGGGTTGGAGCAGGGCTTGAAAATATAGATTTTAGGTTCGCCTACTCTAAAGGTATTGACCTTATTGCAGCTCCTGAGGGAAACAGAAATGCTGTTGGAGAACATTCCTTGGGCCTATTATTATCACTTTTTAATAAATTAAATAAAGCTGATAAAGAAGTAAGGAAAGGAAAATGGATGCGTGAAGACAACAGGGGAATTGAACTCGATGGAAAAACAATCGGTTTAATTGGTTATGGAAATATGGGGAAAGCTTTTGCAAAGAAACTTAGAGGTTTTGATGTTAAAGTTTTGTGTTATGACATAAAACCGAATGTGGGTGATGAAAACTGCAAACAAGTTTCTCTTGAGAATTTACAGCAAAACGCTGATGTTTTAAGTTTGCACACACCGCAAACTGAAGACACAAAACAGATGATAAATGCAAATTTTATCAATAGTTTTAAAAAAGAATTTTGGTTGATAAACACAGCACGTGGAACATCTGTGGTTACAAAAGACTTGGTAAAAGCTTTAAAAGTTGGTAAGATTTTAGGAGCGGGTCTTGATGTTTTAGAATACGAAAAATCCTCATTTGAGAACTTGTTTTCCAACAATAAAATGCCTGAAGCTTTTAAATACTTAATTAGTGCTGACAATATTATTTTATCTCCTCATATTGCTGGATGGACAATTGAAAGTAAAGAAAAGTTAGCACAAACTATAGTTGAAAAGATCAAAAAGAGGTTTAGTTAATTCTTAGACAATTAATCTTAAATTTAGAACACAAAAAATAGTTTACAATTAAATATTTAAAAAGAATAAAAACCTTAAAAATAAGAAAATGAGATTACTATCCAATCATCCAACAGAAGTGCTAATACTTTTTTTTCTAATTGTAACTTTTTTACAATCAGGAATTGATAAACTATTAGATTGGACGGGAAATGTTGGCTTTATTACTGAGCATTTTAAAAATTCTCCTCTCAGAAAAAGTGTTCCTCTTTTACTAGTAGTAATCACAATAATGGAAATCATTGCGAGTCTTTTAATGCTTTTTGGCGTGTATCAATTGTATACATCAGAAGTAAAAGAAATTTCTTTACTTGGAATAGAGCTCTCTGCTATTACTTTAATTTTTTTATTAGTAGGACAGCGATTAGCAAAAGATTATGCAGGAGCAATGAGCTTGGCAGTATACTTTATAATCTCTATTATTGGCGTCTACCTATTAAATAGTTAAAACTTATTAACTTTTTATTATTGATAAGTAAAAACTATAACCAAATGTCTTAAAACATCGTTTTTAAGAGGTTATCTTTTATTATCCTTAATATGTGTGATTTGTAAAATAAAAACAGCTAACATGTCTTTAAAAATGGTTTTTTAGCTTTTTTTGAGCACATAAATCAATGAAGAATATTGTTTTGATTTAATAGCTTTAATGTTTGATACAAACCCTCTATAAAGAGCTGAAATTGGTTTCATGCTTCCATATTTATATTTCTCACTTAATAAAGAAACATAATATGCATCAAACTTCATAGGAAGGGTTTTTTCAACCTTTAAATTAACCAGAGCAAATAATTTTGAAATTGAGGTTTCTGAAAAATGCCATAAATGTCTAGGAACATCAAAAGCTGCCCAAAATTTACTATAATAATTGGCATCATAGCTTTTATAATTTGGTACAGCAATAATTAGTGTTCCATTTTTAGAAAGTAATTTCTCTAATGTTGAAATATACTCATCTAAATTTTCTACATGCTCTAAAACATGCCAGAGTGTAATTATTTCAAACTTTTTATCTGTGAAATATGATACATCTTTATGAAGTATAACTCCTTTCTTAGCTGCAGTATTTCTTGCCTCCATATCCGGTTCTGTTCCAAAGACATTCCATAAATTAGCCTTACAAACTTTTAAAAAATCACCTGTTCCAGCACCGATATCCAATATGTTTTTTTCTGGTCGTGAAATACTGTTTTGATGAAGAAGGCATTCATTAATCAACCTCAACTTTCTTTTTAAGGTAATGTTTTTTACAATTTGATATATTTTATCAAATCCTGTTTTTTTTGAATCAGTATGAGAAATATAATCCTCACTTTTATAATAATTAGAGAGGTTTTCAGGCACGGGAATTGTAACTAACATTTCATACTCCTTGTTAAACATTAGCTCATAATTTTCATCAGAAACAGTATAATCTTTGCACTTTAAATAAGGCTCTAGATTACTGTAAAATAGTGTTTTTTTAATCATATGAATTGGAGTGTTCCACGAGGAACATTTGACTTCTTAAAATTAATTATCTACCCATATAAACCAACAGTACAGAAATATCGCTTGGCGAAACGCCACTTATTCTACTGGCTTGGGAAATTGTTGTTGGCTGAATCTTACTTAACTTTTCTTTTGCTTCATGAGATAAGGAATTTACCTTACTGTAATTAAAAGTTTGAGGTATAATGACGTTTTCAAGCTTATTAAGCTTGTCTGCATTAGATCTTTCTTTGTCAATATATCCGGAGTATTTTAAGTGAATTTCTACTTGTTCTAAAATTGTTTTATCTATTCCCTCCTCATAGAAGAATGACTGAAGAGCCTCTAACTCCTCAAAATCTGTTAATGAAAGTTGAGGGCGTGAGGCAATCTTATAAAGTTTCACAGATTGATAAATTAAAGATAGCTGTTTTCGAGTTAAGATGGGATTAATTTGATCCTGAGTAACGCTAGTTTGTTTCAGAAACTTAATTAGTTTTTCTGTTTTTTGAATTTTTAAATTTACTTTTTCTAGACGCTCTTTAGAAGCTAAGCCTATTTTAAAACCAAGAGGCGTTAATCTTATATCTGCATTATCTTGTCTTAAAAGGGTTCGATATTCAGCTCTTGAGGTAAACATCCTGTATGGCTCCTCTGTTCCTTTTGTTATTAAATCATCAATTAAAACACCAATATAGGCTTCATTTCTTTTTAGTATAAAAGGGTCTTTTCCTTGAACTTTATGAGCAGCGTTTACACCCGCCATTAGGCCTTGAGCTGCAGCTTCTTCGTAGCCGGTTGTGCCGTTTATTTGACCAGCAAAGAAGAGATTCTCTACCAGTTTAGTTTCTAAAGAATGTTTTAATTGTGTTGGTGGAAAATAGTCATATTCTATAGCGTATCCATATCTAAAAAATTTCACATTTTCAAATCCTGGAATAAATCGTATTGCCTTATCTTGTATATCTTCTGGCATGGAGGTTGAAAAACCATTAACATAAATTTCGACCGTTGTCCATCCTTCAGGCTCAACAAAAACTTGGTGTCTGTCTTTGGAAGCAAATCTATCAATCTTATCCTCTATAGAAGGGCAATATCTAGGGCCTGTAGACTGTATCCGACCATTGAACATAGGAGACCTATCAAAACCTTCTCTTAAAATGTCATGGACTTTTGAATTTGTATGAGTTAAATAACAAGATCTTTGTTTAACTAAGGGTTGAGTGTCTAAGTAGGAAAAAGTTTCAGCATGATCATCACCAGGCTGTTCTTCCATTTTTGAGTAATCTAAAGACCTACCGTCAACTCTTGGAGGGGTGCCTGTTTTCATTCTTCCAGATTCAAAACCTTTTAATACAAGGTCTTCTGTTATTCCTGTTGAGGATCCTTCGCCAGCTCTACCGCCACCAAAAGTTTTTTCGCCAATGTGGATGAGGCCGTTTAGAAAAGTTCCAGCGGTAACGATAACAGACTTAGCTTTAATATGAAGACCTAGTACTGTTTTAACCCCAACAATTTTAGAACCATCAAAAAGTAATCCATTCACAGAATCTTGATAAAAATCTAGATTTTTAGTGTTTTCTAAAAGATTCCTCCATGTTTCCGCAAACATCATTCTATCAGACTGAACTCGTGGACTCCACATCGCAGGACCCTTTGATTTATTAAGCATTTTAAACTGGATAGCTGTCTTGTCAGTAACTATTCCACTGTACCCACCCAGTGCGTCAATTTCTCGAATTATTTGTCCTTTTGCAATTCCACCCATCGCTGGATTGCAACTCATTTGTGCAATGTTTTGAAGATTCATTGTAATGAGTAAGGTTGAAGCACCCATGTTTGCGCTTGCGGCAGCAGCTTCGCTTCCCGCGTGGCCTCCACCAATTACAATTACGTCGTATATTGTATTAAATAAACTCATTATGGTTTCACGTGAAACATTTTATTAAATTACTTATAATCAATGTATTAACATCTTTAAACAATGGTTTTCTTTGAGCCTCATTGTCTTTTTTTCCTCAGTTGTTTTGTCTTTATAGCCTAAATAATGCAATACGCCATGAATCATAACCCTACTGAGTTCGTTTTCAAATGAAACATGAAATGATTTAGCGTTTTCTATAACGCGTTCAATAGAAATATATATTTCTCCATTTACTTGTTTGCCAAGAGAATAATCAAAACTTATAATATCGGTTAAAGAATCATGCTTTAGAAACTCTTTGTTAATATGATTAAGAAATGTGTCATTACAAAAAATGTAATTAACATCGCCAACTACAAAACCTTCTGATACAACTGTATGCTCAATCCAAGAGGCGATTTTAGCTTCATTTTCAAGGGTAAAAGGTGTTTCAGAATTAAATGTGATCAATCTTTACTTTTTTTTAAAAAATACTTTTGTACTTTCTTTTCAAAATCCTTGTGCAAAGGTAATGATTGTCTATTTAATATCTCCATTTGATTATAAAACCGTTTTTTGAATTGGATTTCTTTTAATTGATTTTCTTTGGGGGTTAAAGAGCTTGAATTGGATTTTCTTTTATTCTCTTTTCCTTGCTTGAGAAAAGCATTATCAAGTTTTAATAGTTGATATTCTAATTGCTGCATTCTTTGAATAGTTTCTGAGTTAAACCCTTTTTCAAGAATATCATTCTCCAGTTGCTCCATGGTTTTTAAAACCTTGTTAATTTTATTCTGATCTGAGCCCATTAGACCAAGCGCTTCTTTAAGTTGTTGTTTTAACTCGTTTTGTTGTTGATAAAGTTTAAACAATTCTCCACTAGTTTGCTCATCTTCCTCTCCGTCACCTTTGCTACCTCCACCCTCTTTTTTATTGTTTTGAGGGCCTTTCTTTCTTTTTAACCCTTCTTTTATTTTTTCTGAAAGGCCTTTCTGCTTTTCAATTAATGTTGGTAAACTAAATGATTTTCCTTTCCCTTTTTTACCCGAGGAGCCCATATTATTTTGCATATCGTTTAGAAGGCTGCTTAATACGTCTGCTAAATTATTTACAGAAGTCATAACATACTGTTGGTTTGAGCCAGCGAGGTCAAATTTATTTTCTGATAAGTTGTCTAACGATTCATCAAGGTTATAGTGAGCGGCTGAAAGCTCTGTTTGAATTTTTGCTGTTAACTGAGGGAGCCTCATAGACAATACAAACAAGCTATCATCAATATGTTCAAAATAAGTTTTTAATTCGTTTTGGTTTTTGAGTTCATTTCCAAAATCAGGATGACCAACAGACATCGTGTTGAATTTAACAAGTAAATCTTCTTGTTTAAATGAAAAGGTAACAAGATTTTCTAATATTTTTCTCAAATCATCTATATTTTCATCTATAGAATTTTTTTGAAAATCCGCAATTGATTTTTGCATCAACTGACTCATCTGTTGCAGTTGTTTTGATACTTTCTTTTGAAGCTTCTTTGCAGTTTCTTTTTGATTGTTGGCTAGCTTTTCTTTAGCTTTCAACAAAGACGCTTTTACCTCCTCTTTTTCCTCAATCATTTGGGGTATTTCCAAAGGTTGGGTTAATTGTTTATTGTCGTTATCTAGGTTTTTTAATTCTTTTAAAATTTTATCAAACTTATCAGCAATCTTTTGTTGTTCACTTAATGCTCTGTTGTTATTATTGTTAATAGAGTCTTGTCTATTTGAAAGTTTTTTTAATTTATTCGCTAGTTGAAGTGTTTTTTCTTCGACATAAAAACGCTTATTTAATTCCAGTATTCTCTCTAAACTTTTTTCCTGTTGTCTGTTTTTTTGGGCTAATGCTTTTGTTTTTTTAATCAACGCCTCTTTATCAAATTTTTCGGATATTTTTTGGAGCTCATCCAATAGTTTTTTTTGTTTGTTTAGCGCTAAAAGCTCTTTTATTCTGTCTTGGAGCTGTTGTTTTTTATCCTGAAGTGTTTGTTTGTCACCATTGTTTTGCTCTAAAGATTGTTGAAGTTTTTCTGTTTGTCGTTCCATCATTTTCTGATGTTGTTTTTGCATACGAATAAACTCGTCAACTTTTTTCTTATCATTCCAATTAAAACCTTTTTTCTTTATAATTTCTTCCTGAATTTTTACAAAATTTTGACTTTGATGGGTTTTATTTAGAATGGTAGTCTCTAAATTATTAATTGTTTCTTTTTGGTCATTCAGTTGATCTTGAAGATACTCTTCTTTTGTTTTTTGACGATAACTATACGTATTGCTTTTAGTTGTTTTATTTCCATTAAAAGCATCATTGTCTGTTACCTGAAAATAGAGCTCATAATCAACACCTTTGATAAGTTGAACTTCTTTAGAAAATTGATAAAAAAACGTTTGTGTTGTTGCTTTAGTGGTCTTTAATAAAAGGCTATTTTTCTGGTTAGGAAAAT
Source organism: uncultured Flavobacterium sp. (assembly GCA_913061465.1). Classification (GTDB taxonomy): domain Bacteria; phylum Bacteroidota; class Bacteroidia; order Flavobacteriales; family Flavobacteriaceae; genus Polaribacter. Next base: position 7,913 of record CAJXSU010000029.1, on the reverse strand, counting down.
CTTTCTTATAATAAATTATTTCTAGTGCGTTAATACCATAATCATCTGAAACCTGCCCCATAAATTGAGTGTTTTCAACACTGGCGCTATCTTTATTGGATTGAGTAATTATTGTAGGATATTCATCTTTAATAACTTTTAAACGATATGAAATCTTTTCAAAATCTTTCAATTCTTTATTTGAGGAACTTATTTGATAATCAAAACTATTAGTTGCTATCCTTTTGTGTTTGAAATTGTTTTTGGTAGTCTTAATAAAGTAATCTCTCTGATTTTTAACTGTAAAGGCAACACTGTCTGATTGATGTGTGACAACATTCCACTTTATTTTTGTTCCTACAGGAACGTTAAGATTTCCTGATTTGGTAATCTTTTCGCTCTTTATTTTAGTGTAAACGGGATAGTCTAGGTCAATATCTAGGTTTTGAATAAGGGGTGTTCTTATAGGGATAAGGGAGTATTGTTTTGAAAAAACATTACCTGAATAGCACTGAAAAAAGAGAGGTTCTGTTACGTTTGTAAATGTAAAAGAAAACACTCCTTGTGCTGTTTCTTGCATAAAATAAGACTCTTCACCATAAAGAATTTTAACTTCTTTAGGGATAAAACTCCCTTTGGTAGATAAAGAAACAGTATGTGAGCCTCCCTCAATTACAGTTAAGTTTTTTGTTTCCATATGAAATGAAAATAACGCTGGGGGAATATATGTGGTTTTTGGGTTGGTAACACGTTGTAAACTATTATATAGACCCGTATCAATTCCTGTTAAAAAAAACATGAACCAAAGCAGTATTGGAAATAATAAATATTTTAAATAAGTAAAATTTTTCTTAAATTTTATTGCGTTGGAAAACTTAATAGGTTGAAGTTCTATGGATTTTTGTTGAATACTAGCAAGGATAAGATCTGTCTCTTTTTGCTCGTTTTTTAACTGTAGTACATTTAATAATTTATCCTGAACTTCAGGAAAATAGGCTCCAATAATCTTTGAAGATTCGATTTTATTAATTCCCTTTTTTAACTTTATTAGATGTGATATTGGACTAATAATAAATTTTAAAAACAAAAAAAACTCAATTATAATAAATGTCAATAATAAGATAATTCTATACCTTGGTATTAACCAAAAAAAATATTCTATACATAAGGTTAAAATAAAGTATAAAACACCAAAGAGACTAAACAAAATAAACCCTTTAATGAGTTCATTTGTATAGTACTTTTTATAGAAATAGGATAGTTTTTGTTCTATATTTAAAAAAGCATTCATCAACAAATAAAAATAAGATAATTAAAAGAGCTATAGAAGGATTTTGTGTTAAAGATTTTTTTAGCCTAAGTCTAGAACTATTTGCTTTTTTTATCTAATATTAGTAAGGTATATTTGTTCTTTAAATATATATATATTAATGATGTCTAATATTCGTGTTCGTTTTGCCCCTAGCCCAACAGGTCCGCTCCATATTGGTGGGCTGAGAACTGCTCTATATAATTATTTATTTGCGAAAAAACATAATGGTGTTTTTATTTTAAGAATAGAAGACACTGACCAATCAAGATATGTTGACAACGCTGAAGAATATATAATAAACTCCCTAGAATGGTGTGGTATTCCCTTTGATGAAGGCCCTGGCAAAAATGAAAAGGTTGGTCCTTATCGGCAATCTGAAAGAAAAAAATTATATAAAGAATATGTAGATATTTTAATTGAAAAAGAAAGAGCATATTATGCGTTTGACACTTCTGAAGAATTAAACGCCCATAGAAAACAACATGAGGCGGTTGGGAAAACCTTCATTTATAATTGGCATAATAGACAAAAGGGTAGATTAAAAAATTCTTTGGTTCTTACAAAAGAAGAAACAAGAATAAAAATAGAAAAAGGCGATAATTATGTAATTCGTTTCAAAACCCCTCAAGACAAAACTTTGCTTTTGAAAGATGAAATCAGAGGCTCTATCACCATAGATTCTAATACACTTGATGATAAGGTTCTTTTTAAGTCTGATGGAATGCCAACATACCATTTAGCAAATATTGTAGACGATCACCTTATGGAAATTAGTCATGTAATTCGAGGTGAAGAATGGTTGCCTTCTATGCCTCTCCATGTTTTATTATACGATGCTTTTGAGTGGGAGACACCAAAGTTTGCTCACCTTCCTCTTATATTAAAGCCTGAAGGAAAAGGAAAACTTAGTAAAAGAGACGGAGATAAATTAGGCTTTCCTGTATTTCCTTTGGAGTATACAAACGAAGAATCAGGTGAAGTTTCTCTTGGTTACAGAGAGAGTGGTTATTTTCCTGATGCTTTTATAAACATGCTCTCATTATTAGGATGGAATCCTGGAACAGAACAAGAACTTTTTGTATTAGAGGATCTAATAGCAGCTTTTGATCTTTCGAGGGTAAGTAAATCTGGCGCAAAATTTAGCCTAAATAAAACAAAGTGGTTTAATCAACAATACCTTCAAAAAAAGACAAATGCTCAATTAGCTGAACTATACTTAACCATCTTAAAAAACAAACTTCCGCAACCTTTACCATCAAAAGACTACATAAAAAACGTAGTTTCACTAATAAAAGATAGGGCTGTATTTGTAAAAGATTTTTGGAGCTTAAGTAACTACTTCTTTGAGCGCCCTGAAGAATACAATGAAAAGGCAGTTAAAAAACAATGGAAAGAAGACACCGGTATCTTATTAAATGAATTAATAAAAGTGTTTGTATCAATAAACGACTTTTCATCTGAATCAATTGAGAAGATGACAAAAGAATGGATTTCTTCAAAAGAAATCGGTTTTGGTAAAGTTATGCAGCCCCTTAGGCTGGCTATTGTTGGCGAAATGAAAGGACCTCATTTATTCGATATCATTCACATGATTGGAAAAGAAGAGGCTATTTTACGTATGAAAATAATTATAAAAAAACTATCATGATTAAAAACATTCTTTTAATTACAATTCTTTTATTTTCAATCTCAGCAGAAGCACAATACGGTTCTCGCTATGGGTCTCAAAACAATAGAAGACAAAGTATGCAACCAAGACAGCCAAGAGCGGCGCAGCAATCTAGAGTTCCTAAAATTGATGTGGAAAAGGCTGTTGGTTTAGTTTTTTACGATACAGAAAAAATAAGTAAAAAAATAGGGGTTAAAAAGTCGTCGGGTGCTTTTTTAAAAATAATTTCTATTTTTAATGTATTTAATAAAGAGTTAAAGCAGATTAAAAGGATTAATACCTTTTTGTTTTCTGAAGGAAAATCGAAGATGGAGGCAGCTCAAAAAGAAACAATTAAAAATAGAGATTACAGTGCGCTTCAAAAAGCAAATAAAGAAGTTACAGAGTCTTTTAAACCTATTATAAAAGTAATTGAGGGTAAAGAAAAAAAACTAGATGCAACATTAAAAGAAATCTTAACAGAGAAACAACAAAAAAAGTGGTTAAAATATAAAGAAACCCTTAAGAGAAAGTAGGTTTTTGTAACATTTTTATATGTTTTGCGTCATATTAATATAAACTTAATTCAGTGTCTATATATACTATTAACTTTTAAAAAAAAATTATGAGCTTATTTCTACCAATCTTTTTAGGATTAATTTTTATTCTAATTTACGGAGCTGTCTTTATTGTGAAACAACAAACAGCTGCTATTATTGAGACTTTTGGTCGATATAGCAGTGTTAAACAGTCGGGGCTTCAAGTTAAAATACCTTTTGTTCAGAGAATTTCTGGAAGGTTAAGTTTAAAAATTCAACAACTTGATGTTATTATTGAAACAAAAACTCTAGATAACGTTTTTGTGAAACTTAAAGTTTCTGTTCAGTTTAAGGTTATTAAAGAGAAAGTAAGTGATGCTTTTTACAAACTAGATTATCCTCACGATCAGATAACATCTTATGTTTTTGATGTCGTTAGGGCTGAAGTTCCTAAAATGAAGTTAGACGACGTATTTGTAAAAAAAGACGACGTAGCTATTGCTGTAAAAACAGAACTAAATGATGCAATGGTTGAATATGGATATGATATTATAAAAACACTGGTAACGGATATAGATCCTGACGCGCAAGTTAAAGCCGCTATGAATAGAATTAATGCTGCAGATAGAGAAAAAACAGCAGCACAATATGAAGGTGACGCTGCACGTATTTTAATTGTTGAAAAAGCAAAAGCAGAAGCCGAGAGTAAAAGACTTCAAGGTCAAGGAATCGCAGATCAAAGAAGAGAGATTGCTAGAGGATTAGAAGAATCTGTTGAAGTTTTGAATAAAGTGGGAATTAACTCTCAGGAGGCGTCAGCTTTAATTGTAGTAACTCAACATTATGACACGTTACAGTCTATTGGTCAAGAAACAAATAGTAATTTGATACTATTACCTAACTCTCCTCAGGCAGGAAGTCAAATGTTAAATGATATGGTTGCTAGTTTCACCGCCAGTAATCAAATCGGAGAAGCAATGAAAAACAACAAGAAAAAATTAGACAAATAAGTGATATTATCAACTACAAACAATATTGAAGGTAGACCAGTAAAAAACTATCTAGGAATTGTTACCGGTGAAACTATTATAGGTGCTAATATTTTAAAAGATTTTTTTGCAGGTATAAGAGATATTGTTGGAGGAAGATCTGGTTCTTATGAAAGGGTTCTTAGAGAAGCAAAAGACACTGCTTTAAAAGAGATGAAAGAAAATGCTACTAGATTGGGTGCAGATGCTGTATTGGGTATAGATTTAGATTATGAAACTGTTGGTAATAGAGGAGGGATGTTAATGGTAACAGCTTCTGGAACTGCAGTAAAGCTATAAAAAAAACCTAAGTTATTCACTTAGTTTTTTTTTATTTTATTTCTTATCTTCTATTTTTTCATCGTCCTTTTTTTCATCTTTAGAGGCTTTTTTAAACTCTTTAATACCACCTCCAATACCTTTCATTAATTCAGGTATTTTTTTTCCTCCAAATAAAAGTAATAATGCCCCAACAATAAGAGCCATAGAAAGAGGACTTGGCATTCCTAATAAAAAAATATTTAAAGTCATCATTTATTTAAATTTTGATATACAAATATACAAAAACGTTTCAATGAATTAATTCATTTGTTTTATAATTCCTCCAGCCGTCTTTTTATTTTTTATGACTTCTGGCTTTCCTTTATATAAAATAGAGCCTCCAAAGCTAACTTTTGCGAATAAAGTTTCACCTGCATAGACCTCTGCTTTTGATCCCGTTCCTGCTTTTACAGTAGTACTATTTGAAGTAAAGAGGTTGTATCCATGATACACCCCATATAAATCAAGCTCAACATCTTGGTTTTTTGATGTACCTGTAAGGTTTATAACACCTCCAGTTGACGATTTTACCTTTAAGTGTTTTGTTTTAATTTCTAGCTTTATAGAGGCTCCCTCTTGAGCCTTTACCTCTAGGTGGGTTTGATGAATTCCTTTTCCTACTATTTTTGAACCTTCATTCCCGTCTATAGTTTGAATCTCTTTATTATAAAATAACTTAACACTTACTTTATCACCTGCTAATAACTCTGGAAAACGTAAACTAATCCTTAAAATACCCTCTGTATTTTTAATTTTAATTTTATCTGACTTATATCCTGAAATTTCTAGTTTATTTTCATCAGATTTATGTAGTTCTAGGCGTATTCCATTATATACTTTAATTTTATAAAAATCCTCTATTTTTTCTGTAGTGATTTTTTGACAAAATAAAGTGTTGCTTATAATTAAAAGGATTATAATTATGAAATTTTTCATTTTTATTTACAATATATAAATTATTTTAATAACTATAAAAAAATGATTCTATTGCTCTATAAGAGTAAAATCTAAATGTTTTCTTTCTAAATCTGTATGTTTTACTTTTACCGTAACTAAATCTCCTAATTGATATATATGTTTAGTTGATTGACCAATGATTGCGTATTGTTTCTCATCGAAAATATAATAATCGTTTTTTATATCTCTTATTCTTACCATACCTTCACATTTATTTGAAGTTATTTCTACGTAAATTCCCCATTCTGTAACACCGGATATTACACCAGAGAATTCTTCATCTTTATGATCTTGCATGTATTTGACCTGCATGTATTTAATAGACTGTCTTTCAGCTTTAGAAGCTAACTCCTCTTGTTTAGAAGAATGTTTACATTTAGCTTCATAATCATCTTGATTTGGTGATTTTCCTCCTTCAAGGTAATGTTGTAATAAACGGTGTGTCATCACATCAGGATAACGGCGAATTGGAGAGGTAAAATGAGAATAATAATTAAAAGCTAAACCATAATGACCTATATTATTAGTGGTATAAACAGCCTTACTCATTGTTCTAATTGCTAAGGTCTCTATCATGTTAGATTCTGGTTTACCATGAACGTCATTTAATAGTTTATTTAAACTTTCTGTTGTACTCTCTCTAGTAAGTGTATTCATTTTATAACCAAAATTGTAAACTATATTCTGTAAAGCAGCTAATTTTTCTATGTCTGGCTCATCATGAACTCTATAAATAAAGGTTTTATTTGTGGGTTTATTTTTTTCTTTACCTATAAATTCAGCAACTTTTTTATTTGCTAACAACATAAACTCTTCAATTAATTTGTTGGCAGCTTTTGATTCTTTAAAGAATACTCCTGTTGGATTTGCATTTTCATCTAAATTAAATTTCACCTCAACTCTATCAAAAGATATTGCACCTTCTTTCATCCTTTGTTTTCTAAGAACTTTTGCTAACGTATTTAATTTTAATGTAGCTTCAACTATAGCCTCAGAAACATAATAAGATTCATTTGTTATTGAAATATTTTCAGGAATAAAATTTGAATTTGTTTCTATAATAACTTGAGCTTCTTCGTAAGCGAATCGTTTATCTGAGTAAGTAACTGTTCTTCCAAACCATTCTTTTATAATTTGTGCCTTTTCATTTATCTCAAATACAGCAGAAAAAGTTAGTTTTTCTTCATTTGGTCTCAATGAACATGCACCATTAGATAAAATTTCTGGTAACATTGGAACAACTCTATCTACTAAATATACCGATGTTGCTCGACTATATGCCTCTTTATCTATAATAGTATTTGGTTGAACATAATGAGATACATCTGCAATATGAATACCTATTTCGTAATTTCCATTTTTTAACTTCGTAAAAGATAAAGCGTCATCAAAATCTTTAGCGTCTTTAGGATCAATCGTAAACATTAAATCCTGCCTCATATCTCTTCTTTTAGATATCTCTTCTTTAGTAATTTCTAATGATAAACTACCGGCATCTTTTTCAACTTCATTCTCAAATTTATAAGGTAAACCATACTCTAATAAAATAGAGTGTATTTCAGTATTATGGTCTCCTGGTTTACCAAGAACCTGGGTTATTTTACCAAAAGGATTTTTTGAATTTTCTGGCCAATCAGTTATTTTTACTTGAACTTTATCTCCATGCTCAGCACCGTTTACTCTTGCTTTAGAAATAAAAATATCTACATACATTTTTTGATTATCACATAATACAAAACCAAAGTTTTTACTCATTTGAAGCACACCTACAAAAGTGGTTTTATCTCTTTCTATAATTTCTATTATATCTGCCTCTAATTTATTACTCTTATTTCTTTTATATACATAGGCTTTTACCGTATCATTTTGTAACCCTTTACCTAAGTTATTAGAAGGAATAAATATGTCTTTTTCAAAATCTTCTGATACAAAATAACCGTTACCATTAGACGTAATATCTAAAGTTCCAATATGATATTTTTTATCGATAACAATTTGATATTTTCCTCGATCAACTTCTTTTATTTTTTTTATTTCTTTTAATTCGGCTAATTTTTTAAGTATTTGTGTTTTACCATCTGTGTCAGATATATCTAATTTACCCGCTATTTGCTTGTAATTATAATGTT
>CAJXSU010000028.1 GCA_913061465.1 uncultured Flavobacterium sp. | reverse complement strand
GTATAAAATTTCCTTGGCCAAGTATTGCAAGAACTATTTGGGGAAATCATCAACGCTATAAAGAAACTTATTTCTCTGCATTTGATAACAAGTATTTTACTGGAGATGGGGCACTAAGAGACGAAGTTGGGTATTATAGAATAACAGGTAGGGTTGATGATGTGATTATTGTTTCTGGACATAACCTTGGGACTGCACCTATAGAGGATGCTATTAATGAACATCCAGCAGTTGCAGAGTCTGCTATTGTTGGCTTTCCACACGATATTAAAGGAAGCGCTTTGTATGGATATATTACATTAAAAGACACTGGAGAATCTAGAAATCATAACAATTTAAGAACAGAAATCAACCAATTGATTACAGATAGAATAGGGCCCATTGCTAAGCTTGATAAAATTCAATTTACCAATGGTTTACCAAAAACACGTTCGGGTAAAATTATGCGAAGAATTTTAAGAAAAATTGCCTGTAATGAATCCGATAGCTTAGGTGATACAAGTACCTTGTTAAATCAAGAAGTAGTTCAAGAAATTATAGATAACGTACTTTAAGATTATTAAACCAATAATTGTGGTGAGATTATTCTTTCTTATTCTGTGGTAAAAGTAGAGGCGGGTAACCCTTCTTTATTAAATAAACTTGCAACACTAGTATCTTTCCATGCATACCTAGCGTATTTTGGATTTTGGATTTTAGAAGAATATATGTAAACCTTGTTATTCTCAATATATGCTTTTGCTTTAACATATTTTTTATCAGCACCCGCAATTTCAAATGCTGAAAGTTCTTTATCATGAGAAGTTAAACCAGAACCAATAAAATCAAATGAAACTATTAGTGTATTATCAGATAATTCAAAATCTTTATAAAGTGGCCCAGAAGCAACAATAGATTTTCCATAATCATTAGATAGTGCTAATCCAGCCAATCTATTCCCAACATCATGTTTGTTTGATGGATGGATATCATCTATTTCACCAATATCTAATGTCACTACCATCCCAGTTTTTTCAACTTTTAATGTTTTTCTTTGAACATTTCGTAATGAAGATGATAGCCCGTTATAATTCTCAAAAGGTGCTATTTGAACGAAATAAAACGGAAAATCTGAATTCCATTTTTTACGCCAATCTTTTATCATAGCTGGAAATAGAGTTTCATACTCTTTAAATCTTGAAACATTATTTTCTCCCTGATACCAGATACTACCTTTAATATTATAAGGTACTATGGGGTGTATCATCCCATTGAAAAGTGCTGATTTTGAGTTTTGGGTATAGCTTTGTACTTGGGGCCTTTTTGAAAAATTTATAGACGGATTTTCATATAAATAAAAAGAATAATAGGGCCACGTTTGTTCCTTTTCATTAAACTGATTGTATACCTCAGCAATAACTTTATAATTCCATATTCCATTTAATGATATGTTACCTCCCAAAGGGCTATTTAATGAAACTTCTCCAACCTTTCCTTTGTTGTATTGGTTTATAACTTTAATAACAATACGATTCTGACCAGTCTTAAGAAGATTTTCAGGTATTTTATATGATTTATTAGCTAAACTTTTTTTCCCTAAACTAGAACCAATTTTTTCTCCATTTATGTAAGTAAATTCCATATCACTAATAGGTCCAAGAGTAAGAGTATAATCGCCTTTAACTTCTTTTAATGAAAAAGATTTTTCAAATAAAATAACTCCATCAAAATCATTTGTTTCAAAAACATTGTCAAATGAGCCAGGTAAGATTAGTTTTTTCCATTTAGTATAATCTTGATAACTTGAACTGATATATTTATCTTCTTTAAAGTCTAACTTTTCCCATTTATCAGGCATTCCTAAGGGATCTTCTAGGAATAAGTACCAAACATCTGAGGGTAATTTAATAGATTTAAACTGAGAAAACCATTCTATTGATTTGGATGATTTATTAACCAATGTATCATAAGATCTCATGTCTTCTTTTAAAAAATCTACGGTGTTTAGTGTTTCTCTACTAGTCCAAGCTTCAATATCAGTTCCGCCCCAGCTCGAATGAATAATTCCGATAGGAATATTTAATTTTTTATGTAATTTTTTGGCAAAAAAATATCCAACTGCACTAAAATCTACAATGTTTTTTCCAATAGCTTTCTCCCAATTTCCCTCAAAATTATTAGTAGGTAATGAGCTTATTTGGTTTGTGATATTAAGCATTCTAATTTCAGGGTAATTAGCTAAAGAAAGTTCTATTTCTGAATTGTCTGTTGTATTACAACAATAATCAAAATTCATTTCCATATTTGATTGGCCAGATGCCAACCAAACCTCACCAATCATAACATCGGTTATTTTTTTGGTAGTAGTTTTGGTGGTAATTTCTAATTCAAAAGGGCCACCTGCTTTCGGAGTTGGAATTAGTACTTTCCAACTTCCATTGTTATCTGACACTCCAGTGGATATTTCACCCCAACTTCCTTTAATTGTTACAGAACTATTTGGTGCATATTCACCCCAAATTGCCACATTTTTTTCTTGCTGAAGAACCATTTGATTTGAAAAAAGTGGATTTAATTTTAATGGTTGTTTGTGAGGAGATTCACATGAAAAAAATAATGATATCATGTAAAAGAAAAATATGTTACAATAAATCTTTTTCATGTCTACTTGGCTAATGCCTTTTTAATAGCTATTTCAGCTAACTTTTCCATCACTAAATACCCCTTTTTATTAGGGTGAACAAGATCATTAGCTGTTGTATATTCTGGCACTTTTAAGCCCCCTTTATCGTCAACCATAGCAGAAAAGTAGTCTAAATAGATAAAATTATTCTTTTTAGAATATGCTTTTAAGGCTTTATTTATTTTAATAATTTTCGGTGCAGGATTTAATCCGGGTTTCCAAGGATAATCTATTGCTGGTAAAATTGAAGAGATAATTACTTTTATTCCATTGGCATTTGCAATTTCAGACATAGACTTAATATTATCTATAATAGATTCAAGAGAGATGTATCCACTATTACCAGCAATATCATTTGTGCCCGCTAAAATGATTACAACTGATGGGTTTAAATTAATCACATCTTCTCTAAAACGTAAAAGCATTTGCGGTGTAGTTTGACCACCTATACCTCTGTTGATGTAATCTCTATCGTTGAAAAATTCTGGACGCATCTGAACCCAACCTTCGGTAATTGAATTCCCCATAAAAACAACTCTATTATTAGCTTTTGTGTGTAGTTTAAGTTCTAAATTAGCTTTGTCATAACGGCTTGTATTTGCAAATGTATTCCAGTCTTGAGAATTTATTTTTTGGGTAAATGGTAAAGACAATAATATAATTATTAAATAAGGTTTTAAATTCATGAGTTGGGTTTTTATGATTTACAAAGTAGTACTAAACTATAAAGTTATTTAATTTAGGTCATACAAATAAAGTTTTATGAATAATTTCGATGTATAACTAAATTACATTGTCAAACAACTTCATAATAAAAATAAACTTTTAACTATTATTTTATTGAATTTACCTCTTTTAATACTAATTAATATAAATTTGTGATCACACTAATAAAGATTGTCAAATGGACATCACTTTTGAAATTTGGACCAAAATAACTTCTACCATACTGTTTAGGTATTTTTCATTTGCGAGTATAAGCTTTGTTTTGTTCTATGTGATATTAAAAAAACCACTTTGGTACAGAAAGATTCAGAAGAAGATCCCAAAACTAACAGATTACAAAAGAGATATCTTTTGGTCTTTAATGACCATTACCATATTTGCAACTGTAATTATTTTTACGTTTGTTAAATTTAATCATCTTACAAATACTTATAAAGACATTGAAGAATATGGGTATCCTTATTTATTTTTCTCATTTTTTTGGATGCTCATTGTTCACGACACATGGTTTTATTGGTGGCATAGGATTATGCATCACCCAATCTTATTCAAACACGTTCATTTAGTGCACCATAAATCTACCAATCCATCCCCATGGACAGCTTATGCTTTCCATCCTTTTGAAGCAATTATTGAAGTAGGGATTCATCCTTTTTTAGCATTTACAATCCCTTTATACGCTCCAGCTCTAGGACTGTTTTTTCTTTTTCAGATTTTGTATAATGTTTATGGTCATTTAGGTTTTGAAATTTACCCTAAAGGATTTCATAAGCATTGGCTTGGTAAATGGGTTAATACATCCGTAGCTCATAATCTACATCATAAAAAATTTGATGGAAATTATGGATTGTACTTGCTATTTTGGGATAGAATAATGGGAACCCTTAGAAAAGATTATGATGAAACTTTTGAATCAACAACAGAAGCTTATTAAGTAGAGATTAAGATAAAGGCAACCTCTTTATTGACTAGGTTGTAGGGATAAAATAATACACTAAAAAAGTATATCTTCGAAGGAATGAGTATTTTTAAATCTATTAAAATTTTAAGGCTATTATTTTTAATGAGTTGTCTAATTGGATGTAACTCTAACACCAAAAACTCCTCGCTACTTCATGAAATTTTACAGGAGAGTAAAGAACCAATCATAAAAAAAGTGCTTTCAGACCTTAATAGCCATGAAGTACAAATTTTATTTACTAGAATTCTCAGAGATTCTCTAAGAGCACCAAAATTCGAAAGCCATAAATTTCAAGTAAATTCTAGGCAATATTTTTACCCAGCAAGTACTGTGAAATTACCTTTAGCAATTCTTGCTCTCCAGAAAATAAGAAAGCTTCAATCAGAGGGAATACCTATTACAGCAGATACACCCTTTTTGGTTTTATTCAGTGAAAATCTGATTAAGAAAACTGATGCTACCCATCCAAAAAACAAGTTGACAATTGCTCATTTAATAAAAAAGATTTTTTTAGTTAGCGATAATACTGCATACAATTATCTATTTGATTTTATAGGTAGAGATGATGTAAATAAAGCTATTCATACTATTGGTATTACTAATTTTAATTTGTCTCATAAGTTTTCAGATCCAGAGAATAAGAATAGTACGCCTCGTTTTGTTTTTTTCAATCAGAAGGGAGATACTATTTATAATCAAGCGCCTATTACATCTCACCAAAAAATAAAGAATACTCATTTAGATGGAGTTTTGAAAGGTAAAGGATATGTTAAAGGCGGAACTATAATTGAGAAGTCTATGGATTTTTCAGAAAAAAATTATGCTTCAATAGAAGCGTTACATCAAATTCTTGAACGAATAATTTTCCCAAAGCTATTTAGTAAAAATGAACAATTTAACATTCAATTAGAAGATTATTTCTTTTTAAGATATTGGATGAGTAGAACTCCAAATGAGGTAGCTATTCCGTTTTATGATAGGGAAACTTTCTTTGATAGCTATGGTAAATTCTTTATATATGGAGATAAAAAAGGAGAAATGACAAATACCACAAGAGTCTACAATAAAGTTGGCTTGGCTTATGGAACCACTACAGATGTGGCCTATGTGAAAGATAGAAACGGGATAGAGTTTTTTTTAACAGCAACAATTTTAACAAATAAAAATGAAATTTTTAATGATAATAAGTATGAATACGATCAACTAGGAATTCCTTTTTTAGCTGCTTTAGGTAGAGAAATATATCAATTTGAAAAAAATAAAAATTTACTTGAGAACTAGTTGATTGTAACAAAAAAGGCATAAGTGATTTTTTGGAGTACAATTAGAATCGAGTAGTTATTTTAACCTCAATATTTTAATTAATAATAAGTCCAAAATAAGGTTATCCTATTCATTAATTTATCTTATAATCATAAAACCTTTTATCGTTCTCTTTTCTGACTCTCTCTATTTTTATATTACCATTTTTGTTAATTTGATTGATAATCAAACTTCTTCTTGTTTTAATAGTTTCATAAGAGTAACGGGATATCTCTATTAATTTATCTAATTCTTCTTTTGAAATTGTAGTTGGCTTGATAGTTAAAAACTTTTTTTCTAGGACCAATAGATTTTGTAAAGAATTATTTGATAATTCCTTCTTTTTTCTTCTAATAAAAAATAAAAATAATGAGCATAAAATTAATATTGTTGAGGTAACAATGAAATAGAATAAGGTGTTATTGACTTTTGATAGGTATAGCTGATATAATGGCCTGCTATGAATTATAGATCCTGAATTAATATCAAAGGATTCAATATTACCATGTTGATCTCTGTGATAAATCGAAGAATCCTTGATGTAGAGATATGACAAGCCATTTACTCGTCCAATGGCATCTAATATTGAAGTTCGGTTTAAGGTTCCATTAATTTTGTCAAAAATCAAGTATTCAATCCTTTCATTATCTTTATGATATCCGTGAATAGAGTAAAAGTCTGAATCATAAAAGTAATTCCCTATTAAAAAATCTATTTCTGAATTATATAATAATTCTGGGTATGAATCTTTAAAGGTAAAATGTTCAATATATTCAAATTTTGAAAGATCAAACTCACCAAAAGAAAAATCAATAAGTTCATTGGTATCATTTCCTTTAACTCCGGAATAACGACTAAAAAGAACCTTAATCTTGTTTCCTATTTTCCAAGAACTTATAATTTTTTTTGCATTACCAGGATAATTTTTTATTTCTTTTTTTAGCCACTCACCTAGAGAAAAATCAAAGTAAATTAGTCCAGGAAATGTGTTAAATAAACCTCTTCCTCCAAAACTATATAAGATGTCATTGTTTGTAAATAATAGTCTATTAAAATTATGCCCGCTATGAACAGATGTTGATATTTTAGAGACCTTAGTTTTGTCACCTAAATGTATTTCAAATAAATGAAGAGTTCCATTTGGATTGTAGAAAATAGTAGAATCATTTTTAAATACGATACTGCTAAAAAAATGGGGTTTGAAATTTAGAACATCTTCATTTATACCAAATAATTTGATTTGGTTATGAATTTCTAATGTGTCAATAACATTTGGGTTGTTTGATAAGCCACTAAATATTCCAAAAAATACAAAAATTATTGATAATACTTTCTTGATAAGCATACGTAAATATAGATAAAATAATTTTATCAAAAAATAGGTGTTTTATGGTGTATTCTCTTAGTTTCCCTAATATCTTTTGTAAACTTTAATTAAGAGTTGTTAATTTAACTAGTTAAAAAAAACATACCACCCTAGAATAATAAAAGCACTCATAAATTTAATTGAGTGCTTTTCTATTCTCTAATATTCTAAAATTATGATCTTTACAGTAGTATTACTTTTTAAAAAGTAATTACTATATTTCTGTTATGAAAAAAGCAAGGTTTTATTTAGTTAGACTTCCCATTATATCAATTTCAATCTTCTTATTTTGTTGTGTAATTGCTGCATTAATTTATCCTGGATCACATAAAGAAATTATTGGCTATCAATCAGATTACTATTCTTTTACCCATAATTTTCTCAGTGAACTAGGTAGCTTCAAAACAAATACAGACGAGATAAACACTACAATTATTCAAGAAGATAATACCCTGTCTATGCTCTTATTTAATGGTAGTTTGATTTTAATTGGGGTAACTTTAATCCTATTTTACTTAAATTTTAAAAAAGTATTTGGTCTTATTGAAGACTCAAGTAAGTCAATATTTTATTCTAAAATCACCATGCCAGTAGGTTTACTGGCAGGATTCTTTTATGCTGGAGTTGGTCTTGTACCTCATGACCTTCATTTTGGGGCTCATGTATTTTTTGCAAATTCAGCCTTTCTTACGCTCTTCTTCCTATGCATTCTCCATAGCATTACAGTTTATCATTCTAATTTCCTCAACAATTCCTATGTTATAGGCTATGTAGCATTTTGTATTGTCTTATTTGTATATTTGAGAATTATATTTTTTGGACCTCAGATTGGTCCTGGTAAAATTTATAGCGAAGCAGATCTTATGCTACAAGTAATCGCTCAAAAGTCAATTGTACTCACATTTATGGCTGCCATACTTCACCAAGTTTATGGATTTAATGTACTCTTTAGAAAAATATAATAACTCAACTTTATTTATATAAAAAAAGGGTTCACATTTCTGTAAACCCTTTTTTAAAATTGCTCCATGTAAATTAATGTTACTTTACTGAGAAAAATTTCCTGTAAATATGATCATCTAACATTTTTTCATATTTCTTTGTGAAATAGTTTTCCCAAAAATCATCTATTTCTTCAGAATGAGCATTGTTATATTCCTCGTCGTTTGCCCAAGTGCTTAACCACATATAACGATGTTCTTTTGCCTCATCATCAGAACTTACTTGATACACTTTATATTTATTGGCTCCAAATCCATTTTTTTTATAAATTTTATTAGCCCTATCTAAATCATTTTGAAATTCTTCAATGGTGATCCCAGTAGGTAAGTCAAAAATGTGTAAACTAATTCGTTCTTTAGATTGAGAGTATGCTAATGTAGATATTGAGAATACTAGTAATAAGATAAGTTTTTTCATGATTAATTGTTTTTAAAAACTAAAATAATAAAATTTAATAAATCCATCGATATCAAATAAGAAAGATTCATAAATATTCAGGGGTCAAACCGATGAAAATCATAAAGATGCTAACCAAATTTTTCCAAAACTTTGATTAGGTAACCATATTGTTAAAAAGTTAAGCTTACCCCACCTATTAAAATTAGTCTTTTCAATTTCATTCAAATATTTGAATGTTTTTTTGTCAGTAAATCCAAGTAAAGGGTTCTCTGAATTAATAGCTAACAGTATCTTGTTTCTTAGCCTTTGAGATAGTATGCTTTCAAAAAAAGATATAGACAAGGCTTTTGATTTTTTTGGTGAATGCTTAGTGTTTTTTTCAGTGATTAATGTCCAATTTGCTCCTTGACTTCTATTGGCTGAATATATTCCTAGAATCATATTATTTCTGTAATAATTATCATCTTCTCCAATGAAAAAAATCCCAGGCACTTTCTGAGTTTGTTTTGATGTTATCCCAGTATTATAATATCCACCTTTATTCACAACAAATGAAATAACTTTTTCTGGTTTCCACGATACAAATTCATAATTAAATTGACCTCCAGCAGAGAAACCATATAAGAGTAGAGGTAATTTATTAATAGTTGAATTTGATATTTCTTTACTGTATTTTTTTATTGATTTAAGTAAAATATCTCCACTTCCCTTTGAAGCATTACTGTATGAAGGTTTCCCCTCAGAACTTTGATAGCCTTTGAAATGACTGGCTACGATTATAAAATTATGTTTTATTGCAAATTTTTGCCAAACTGTATCTAAAACAGCTTTTCTTCCATCACCATTAAAACCTGGATTAAGAACTAAAATACCTTTGTAGTTATCATTTACATTTGGATTCCAAAACCTAAATTCAGCCAACTTATAATTTTCACCATTATGAAATGAAAAATTTTCTTTTTGAGCATAAACTTGAAAACTTGTAAAAAGTATTATAATTATACGTAAGGATTTTATCATTTTGTTAAAAAATATTTTTGAGCAATTTCTATTTCAAACTTAAAAAAATTAATAGTAAAAAACAATTACTAATTTTATAGAAGAAGTTAAACTTGGCTTTTGTCTAAGTTAGTTTCCAGTAATGGGGTGTCGAAAATACCTACAGATAATTCAGCCCATATCAATAAAAATATTAAAAGTAATATCCCAATGTAAAGTGCTCGGGTTTTTAAATTCTTTGAATGGTTAAGAACATAATTTATTCCAACACTAAGGAGTATCAGTAAAAAACCCATAATAATGAAATCGAATGGGCTCCAGTTGACCTCATCAGTAATTAACATTCCAATGAATGGAATAAATAGCAATAAAAGAGGATAAAAAATTCTTTTTGACATATTCAAAAATAAAAAAAACCGATATACTATTACAATATAACGGTTTTAACATTTTACTTGCGACCTCTATTATTCAAAGTTGCAGCACAATTTCTTCTTTTCATTTATTCTAAACTGTAAGCGAAATTTTTGATATCCTCCAAAGCACTATTATGTATTTCGGGTATTTTTGTTGGAAATATTCCTTCTGATGCATGAACAGTCCCTTTAATTACTTTACTTTTAGCAGACACTCCTGCGTTTTTTAGTTTTTTGTAAAACTCTAAGCCTTCGTCTCTTAGTGGATCCAGTTCGTTTACTGAGATTACATGTGGGGGAAGTCCTTTTAGCATTTCTAAATCGGCATGATAAGGCCATGCTAGCGGATTTTTACTATTTACACCATCATACAAAGAGGCCATAATATTAAGCATGTCTACCCTTAAAAAGTAGGTGTCATTTTCAACTAAGGATTCCAGTTTTTCGTCCTGGTAATCGTATAGGTTTGAGATATAAGGGCATTGGGCGTATACACCGTCTATGTAATCAATAATTCCGTCCTCTTTGGCCTTTAGAGCAGTTGCAATTGTTAAATTACCACCTCCAGACTCTCCCGATACGATGATTTTTGAAATTCCCAATTCTTCTTTGTTTTGGTGTATCCATTTTAGTGCGTTAACACAGTCATTTAGGCCCGCTGGGAAAGGATTATTACCGAGTAAACCTCCAATGTTTCGAAATTCAACACCCACCACAATTAGGTTCTTGGCAGCTAGACTTTGCCTCCAATGAATGTAATTTGGGTCATTTGCAGTTAATATAGCCATTCCACCACCATGAATATGAAGTACACTAGGTAGTTTACTACTTACATTTTTTGGTCTACTGATATAAAGTTTAATTTCGTTACCGTCTTCATCTTTTATTATTCTTGTTTCATTAACGATATCGCTAGGTAAATCAATGGATTGGTATATGCTTGCAAAAAGCCCTCTGTAAAGAGGTTCTGAAGACGCTATAAATTGAAGCCGATCTTCCACTGAAGATAATACACTTACAGGAGGTGGAGGAGCAATGCTATCCAAACCAACTTCAGAAAGAGCACTTAGTAGTTGAGGATTTAATCTTTTGTCATTTTTTAAAGCCAAATTTTCATTTCCAAGTCTTCCAGGAAGTTCCTCTTGGTTTTTGTTTTGTTGAGGTCCACAAGAGATAAAGAATACTAGTGCTAGGTAAAATAATTTTTTCATTTTTATTTGATTTGTGTTTGTAGTATGAATATACAAATTATATTTTTTTTTAATGTTTGGGCCATCTAATATTTTTTAAAACTATTGTATCTTTATAGAAAACTTAAGTATGTTGATTTCAGCTTTTAAACAAACTCTTGGCGCAATAGATACGCTTAGGTTTCAAATGTCTAACGGGCATTTTGTACCTGCGCATTTTCATATCACGGAGGTAGGAAATGTAACGCGTAACTATATAGATTGTGGAGGTGTGCAACGGCAAGAAAACAAACTCAACCTTCAACTTTGGGTGGCTTCTGACACAGACCATCGCTTAAACCCTAACAATTTATTGAATATACTGCAATTGGCTGAAAAACAGTTGGGCTATTCTAATATGGAAGTAGAAATCGAATACCAACAAAATACCATTGGGCGTTATAAATTAGCTTTTGACGGAGCTGTATTTCAACTTATCAATACTCAAACGGCTTGCTTAGCACCCGACCAATGTGGTATCCCCCAAGAAAAGCCTCGTGTTCGTGTTACAGCAGAAGGTTTAAGCTGTAACCCTAACTCTGGTTGTTGTTAAATGGGTGCAATTTGAGTAAAAAGGTTGCGTCTTAGTTCAAAGTAATTTAATTCTATCAAACATTGATTTATTTTTTTAAAAATAAAAACACACTTTTAAATTAATTATGATTGCTAGTAACTTGAATAAATTATAGAGATATATATACGACTTATGTGGTTTATTTCGAAAACCTAAACTGCTTAAAGAAACCTAATCTTCCAGTCTGACCATTCTTTCTGACGGATTGAAAGGGCTGTCTATTAAATTACCTTTTGAGTCTATTAATTCTAATATGATTGAGATTTCTCCTTTAGGAAGACCCTCAATATAGTATGGAGCCCATTCATCGATTAAAAATTTAGTATCCTCTATTGTAACTCTAACTTTATTCCCATTGGGAGATAAGCTGGTGTTTACCAAATAAAAATCTAATAACACCCGCTCAGTATCGGCGCCTTTATAGACTCCTTTTGGCCTACTATAAAATAATAATTCTTTTGATAAATCTTTTTTGTCAGCAACTTCACCACCAATTTGAGTTAAAAAAAAGGCGTTTTTATTTTTGACAGATTCGTGATATGAGCGCGATAAAAAGGCTAAAACTACATTATTCCCGTTAGTTTGATCCCATTTATTATGAATAAAATCCTTAGAGTATTTTGCAGAATATGGCCCATTATTTATAATAAAATGAATGTGTTGTCCTTTTGCAGAATTTGCAAGTTGGTAATCAAAAAGCTTAGGAGATTTTACTCCAAGTTCATAATTTTCTATATCAAATGAAAATAAATGGCCTTCTTCTGTTATTAGCGATTCTTTTACGGATAGCTTGGCATTTTCATATGCCATTGAGCCTTCAACTTTTGTGATGGTGATTTGATTTGAATTTTCACACCCAAAGAGGCATACTGCGAAGAGTAAGAATAGTTTTTTCATTTTTTATTTTGTTTTTTAAAATCATTAAATTCCTTTTTACCAAAATACATCCCGCTTACCAGCGAAATTATTTCATCAGTCAAATCTACAGCATTTTCTGAAGAAAGATTAAATTTAGTACCATCCATACTTATTAATTGATTTTCTCCTGCATTCAAATCAATTGATGTGTAAAAATGATACCTAATAACATAATCAAGTGTTAAATCAGTATTATTATAATTCTGTTTAAACAAAGATTTATCTGAGATTGTTGTCTTTAAAACTCTATTGGGTTTTGAAAAGTTGTGACTAAGTCTTAGTGCAGGTAACTCAACCTTTTGTCCAAAAAAAACAAATGGTGTAAGTAACAATAGAAGTAAAATTTTCATATCCTCAAATATAAGAAATGTAAGTTTAACGTTAAGAGGTTTAGAAATAGCCGAATTGGAGGAGGAGGATATGCCTATGGTATAGTTTTTGTTTTAATTCACTTATAAATACCTTCATCTACTTCTAAATCTGATGTCAAAATTGAGTTCATATAGTCTCTAAATTCCAAAAAGAAATGAGATTCTCTATTCTTCCAATATTCTTGCCACCCCGGTTGGTTTTTTATAGCACTTATAGAGGCAGTTAGAGATTCTTGAACATTCTGGTCAAGAGTACCCTCATTCGCTAAATAATAATTATTTTGAAACGACAATATTAAGCCGTGCAATAATATAGTAGCTTGGTATTTTTCAGCTGCAGTAGTTATACTTTTGGGGTTCTTTATATAGTCCCAAAGAAGTTGGCTTGATTGTTTACTATTACCAGTTTCAGTATACCAAGAAACAGTTATTGCATTTGCAGCATTAGCAGTAGCAGATTTAGTTGCCGTCGTATTTTCTTTAAACTGTATACCCACAAAAATTAATGACAGAAATAAAGCAACACCTCCAATTATTTCAGTTATTAGTGCAATTTTTTTTAAAGAGTATTTCATAATTAAATTAGTTAAGAGATTTAAATCTTATTGAAATGAAGGATATGATATGCCTATGGTTTAAATATAGTTATTCAAAACACCATCTAACATATTATGATTTTAAGGCTACCAGATTTGGCTTTGGAATACATTATAAATATAATTAATCATTACAAAATTCAGCTTTTACTTAAACTATCTGAAGAAGATAGCTATAGTTTAGTTTAAAAATTTATTAAGTTTCAATCATCCGCCAGGATTAACCCCAGTTAATATATTTTCAGCAAATAGCGATATAAGGACAACAGGGCCAGCGACTACCGCGAAAGACTTCAAAATTGAAAACTTTCTAACTTTAACTTCATAAATTTCACTTACTGGCACTTCTTGTAGTTGCCCATTATTTTTTAAAATCATTAATTGCTCATTTTTAGAAACTAATCTCCCTTTAATATTTTTTCCTCCAACTCCTGAAACCTCAAATTTTTGTTTTTTTTCAATTGCAATGTTATTGTAATCAACGGTTTTGTAACTAAAACAACTTTGAAACAAAATTGAAAATGAGAGTAAAAAGATAAATTTTTTCATAATTAAACTAGTTTACTTTCAAATATAAGTTTTATTTTGAAAGTATACTTGTTAAACACAAGTTTAACCTACTTAAAGAGGGCTTTAAATAGCAGAACTGAAAGAAGAAGATATGCCACAAATTTAATAACATTAACAGCAATAAATAATGGTACTACTTTAGAGAGTACTGATAGTTTATTTCCTGGAGAAGTAGGAAATTGGTCAAGAGTAAATATTTCAAATCCTTGCGAATAAATAAATTACTAAGCTCTTTTTTTATATTTGGTACTGGAATTGCTTTTGCTTTAGATATATTGTCGAGTAGTTGGCTAGAGTAGTTAGAGCCATAAAAAAAAGGCTTACATTTCTGTAAACCTTTTTGCTCCCCCTATTATTCAAAGTTGCAGCACAACTTCTTCTTTTAATGAATTAAATTGATGGTTTTATAAATTAAAAATACTATCTAATTATTGCCTAAAAGCCCTGCTACTTGATCATACGCTTCTTGAGTTAAGACATCAGTCCATTCTGTCTCGCCTTTGTAAATTGCCAAATAAGTTACATCTTGTTCTTTTGATGACGCATGCCAATGTTCAGTATTGGCAGAACATCTTATGACATCACCTTCTTTGATTACTATAGGTTGTTTACCTTTTTCTTGATAATAACCTTTTCCTGATACTAAAATTAATACCTGTTGATAAGTATGCTTGTGCCAATTCAATGTTGAATTCGCCTTGAAAGTTGCCTTAGTAATGTTGTAGGATAAAGACTCATCTGATCGAATCAATGGATTCAACCATGCTTCACCCAAATAATTCGTATTTGGTGCCTTAAATCCTTCTAAAAGATATGAAGACATCTCGTATTCATTGGTTTGAGCGAAAATACTCATTGAAAATAATGTAAATGCTAATAGTGTAATTGATTTCATGATTTAGATTTAGAATATAAATATATACTTTATTAGATTCCAAACACACCTAATAGTTTAAAAACATAAAACGATTACACTATAATAGTATAACCGTTTTATCATTATAATTAGCTCCCCCTATTATTCAAAGTTGCAGCATAACTTCTTCTATTGACGATCCACTCGCCTTGGACGATATCCGTTTCTCCTTCATTAAGAATATTAAGGTATCGTTTTAAACCTCCTTTAATTTTGAAGGAAGTGGATTGATGAAATCGTTGGTTTCTAATTTGTAGTTAACGGTCTTTGTAAATAAACACAAACCTATCGGAAAACCTTTGCTAGCTAAATTTTATAGACGTTATTGTAAGTAGTGCTTCGTTTACTTGCTCAATTTCAGTATTCGAAATGCACCTTGAATTACCAACACAAAAACGATTGTTCCTATAATCAAGTCAGGTTTATTGGAACTCAACCAATTTACCAAAATTCCTGCAAATATTACTCCTAAATTGATAATCACGTCATTCGAGGTGAAAATCATACTTGCTTTCATATGTGCTTCTTCTTTGCTCTTTGACTTTTGCAAAATATAAAGACAAAACCCGTTTGCTATAAGTGCAAAAATCGAAACGATAATCATTGTCGAAAAATTGGGGAGTTTCTCGTCTCCGAAAAATCTTCTTAATACTTCTAAAAATCCAATAATCGCAAGTGTTATTTGAAAATATCCAGCAAGTTTTGCTATCCGTTTTTTCTTAATTAAAGTTCCCCCTACGGCAAACAAACTAATTCCGTAAACGAAACTGTCGGCAAGCATATCTAAACTGTCGGCAACAAGTCCCATTGACTTAGAGATAATTCCTGTTGTTATTTCAATTATGAAAAACGTAAAATTTATAGCAAGTACAGACCAAAGTAGTTTTTTTTGGTTTGAATTTTCTTTAAATTCTGTTTGGTCAGTTTGTTCGGTCGAGATTTTCTTTCCGCCTAAATTTAGTTCGATAATAGACTTTTCGATTTGGTGAATTTCTCCGCAGTGAAAAACAGTCAATTTTCGGTTGAGAATATCAAATTCTAAATTTGCAATACTTGAGATCCCGTCTAATTTCATTCGGATTAGATTTTCCTCTGATGGACAGTCCATTTTGGTGATTTCAAATATTGTTTTTTTCATTCGATTTGTTTGTTTTCAGACGATAAAATTACTTTGAAACTTTTATGGTAACGTTAGAAGAATTAAAGTCAAGTTCATCGATATGCCCCAATACTTGACGATCGTCGGAAATAAAGTGCGCATGGAAAAAACTATCATGATGGGTGAAAACAGCCTTATGATGGCGAGAAAAGAAACCAATTAAAGATCCGCTAATACCATTCAACTCATATTGAGTTAATCCTTGGTGAGCTTCATCTGGTGATGACACTTGCTTACCCTCAGGTAAATTAACACTATGAAGTTTCATTTTATTAAAAACCCCATCAATACGTATCAACAAAGGTTGGTCATAATTTTTATAAACTGAATCAATCTGTTCTTCTATTTCTTTTAGCGAGTAATTATCAAGAGTAAGTTCAACAACTTTTAAATCACTATTTGTGCTGTATACAAAAAAGGGAGCCCTGACTGAGGGGATTTTAGTTACCTGATGAGAAACACTATCAATAACCTTCGATACATATGTTTGTCCTTCAAATACTACTATTTCTCCCTTCAAAAACTCAATAGGTCCTAATCCATAGGTTTCCTTGTTATTTAATGAATCTGTTGCAATCTTACCTTTTAAATCTCCTTTCCACATCACATCTCTCATTTCACCAACAACCTTTATAGAGGAAGTGTTAGTCGATTTAGTACATGAGACAAACAGAAGCACGCAAAAGATGTAAATAATATTTTTTAACATGCTGTAAAAATACAAAAACGGCTACACTATAAAAGTATAACCGTTTTATCATTATAAGTTGCTCCCCCTATTATTCAAAGTTGCAGCACAATTTCTTCTTTCAGTGGACTATTTATAAGTAAACAAGTCCAATGAAATCAAAGAAAAAGGTTGTGATCCTCACAGAAAGTCAAGTTAAGTCACTAATGGATAATCTTAGGGTACAAAGAGATAAGAGAATTCTATCTGAAATGAAAAATCAGGATCCAAAAGGACATAATTTTCTGTATTGAATTATTGTTATAAAACAATTTATTCAATTAACTCTTCAACGACTATAGCATGAAGACATGTTTCAAAAAATTATATGGCACAATACTGTATAAAGTCACCTAAATTATTCCAACCTCCCTCACCATTAGTTGGTGCAATATGATACTTTTCAAATACAATGTTAAACATAGATCCGTAAAATACGTTTTTATCTATTTTGGAATGAATAAGTTTTTTATTATGAACTTGTCCTGAGTCAATGAAAGGTTTTACATTATCAACTAAACCTGACTCTTTAATTCTTGAAGCATATTCCAATACTGCAGTCTGAAAACCAACGTCATCTTTCAGGTTAAATTTCCAGGAGAAATTAGAAGAAGAGGACATGCTTATGGTTTAACTTCTATAGTGTCGGTCTTAACATCTTTTGTAGGCTCTATGTGCTTTAAGTAAAAATCTTTGACGCATTTTTCTTCCTCGTCATAAAGTGCAAATGAATCTATTACGTCAACTCCTGGGGGATAAGAATCAAACCATTTAAAAAACTCCTCAGCCATACCATATTCATCATTAGCTTTTGCATTTCCAAATTTATAATTTCTAATTTCTCCACCTTTTAAGTTCGTTTTTGTGTAAGAGAATTCATATTGGTCTATAATTATACCTTCGTTATCGACTTGAAACAGCAGTAACTCTATAATTTCTCCATTATTTAGTTCAAAAAAAGAAAAGTAAAATTTGTCTTTATCATCTTCTGATTCCAATTGACATCCGTAGTTTTTATATCTTATCACTTTTAATGTCATATTATAAACATGTTTTCTTTTAGGATATTAGATTTATTTTTTCACCCTCAATTCTTTTCTTCAATAATTCTATCAATTTCTTTTCAGACATTCTGTAGTCAGTCCACTCGCACTGAACGATATCCATTTCTCCTTCTTCAATAATATTGAGGTAACGTTTGTAAACCTCCTTTAATTGTGAAGGAATTGAATCAATTACTCCTTCTTTTTGATCCTTATGTTCAAATTCTTGATGTTCACCCAAACAATCTTCAAAAACCCACTTCCCTTTTTTAAAATTGAATGTATATCCATCATCTTCTTCTAAATTCAGTTCCAATTGATCATTCTCAGATGGTGCATATTCAAAGTCAAAGACATTAACTGTATTAAGTCTTCTTAAAATTTTTCTTCTTTCAATCTTGTTGATCAGATTTAGTGGCATCATCATACCAATTGTCACCATTGTCTCCTCACCATTATTGACACTATTCATTCTTAGTATCCAATGTGGTTTTGTGCAGTCTATATTGTCATAAACATAACAAAAAATTGTGTATTAATCACAAATATATTAGATTTGATTTTAATCAAATTCTAAATAATGAACCGAATTAAAGAGGTCTTAGAAGAAAAGGGAATAAAACAAATCTGGTTAGCTGAGAAACTTGGCAAAAGTTTCAATACAGTAAACAGTTATGTGCAAAACCGACAACAACCAAGACTTGAGGTGCTGAATAAAATAGCGGATATTCTTGATGTAGATATTAAATCACTAATCATATCAAATAAGTAAATGAAGCTAACAAATCATCAAGCAAAATACTTTGCCTACGAACTTAGTAAAAAATGTAAGTCAGATAGTTCTGAGAAATTTGGGGCTACCTTAATGGATGCTAAAGTTGATTTAAACCCACATCAAGTTGAAGCTGCTTTGTTTGCATTTAAATCTCCTCTGAGTAATGGAGCTATTTTAGCTGATGAAGTAGGATTAGGTAAGACCATAGAAGCAGGAATATTACTGTCGCAAAAATGGGCTGAAGGTTCGAGAAAGATTCTTATAATATGTCCATCTAGTTTGCGTAAACAATGGATGCAGGAACTTGCCGATAAATTTTACCTACCATCTGAAGTAATGGAGACTAAAAACTTCAATAAAAAAATTAAGGCAGGAGTTAAAAATCCATTCGAAAGTAAAGATAACATACAAATTTGCTCTTATCATTTTGCACGTAATAAAGCTGAGTATTTGCAACTTGTTTCTTGGGATTTAATTGTCATTGACGAAGCACATTATTTACGAAATGTATATCGCGGTAGTAGTAAAATTGCAAATGAAATTAGAGAAGCAATACTGCCTTACAAAAAGATACTATTAACGGCAACCCCTTTACAAAATAGGATTGAAGAATTATATGGTTTAGTGAGTTTTATTGATAATTCTATATTTGGAGATATAAAATCATTTAGAAGACAATTTTTAAGAACTGAAGGCGGTATCGATTTTGACGATTTAAAAACAAGGATGCGGCAAGTATGCCATAGAACATTAAGGCGGCAAGTCACTGAGTATATCAATTATAAAAAGCGTATTCCTATTACAGAAACTTTCACGCCTTCTGACAAGGAGCAGGAGCTTTATGAGAAGGTTACGGAATATTTACAAAGAGAAACAAATTTTGCGTTACCACCTGCACAAAAGCATTTGATGACTTCTGTATTGAGAAAACTTCTAGCATCTTCCTCATACGCTATTTCTGGAACCTTAGAAAGTTTGATAAGAAGATTGAAAAAGCTCATTGATGGCAAAGAGATAACTGTCAATGAATTTATTGACGAAATTGATGAAGATTATGAGTTGTACGATGAAGATATTGAAGAATGGGATGAAGAAGAAGAAGAAGAAGACATCTTAGAGGATGAATTGTCAAAAGAAGATATTCTAAGTATTCAAAATGAGATTGCAGATCTAGAATCTTTTCTAGTGTTAGCAAATTCCATTCAGCATAATGTAAAAGGTGAAAAACTCAAAATTGCACTGGATAAAGGATTTGTAAAGCTGAATGAATTGGGTGCAAAACCTAAAGCTATTATTTTCACAGAATCTGTGCGTACACAGAAATATCTTTATGAAGAACTTCAAAAAACAAATTTCAAAAACAAAATAGTATTATTTAATGGCTCAAATAATGATGAAAAGTCTAAGGATCTCTATCATAATTGGGTGAATGATGAAAAAAACAGAGAAAAAGTTTCTGGATCAAGAGCTGTAGATATTAGAGCAGCCATTGTTGACACCTTTAGAGATAAAAATCATCAAATAATGATTGCCACAGAGGCCGCAGCAGAAGGAATCAACTTGCAATTTTGCTCCATGGTAGTAAATTACGATTTACCTTGGAACCCACAACGTATCGAACAGCGTATAGGCCGCTGTCATCGTTATGGGCAAGAGCACGATGTTGTTGTTATTAATTTCTTAAACTCTAGAAATGAAACAGACCAACGTGTTTTTCAATTACTAGATCAAAAATTTCATTTGTTTAGTGGCGTCTTTGGAGCATCAGATGAGGTTTTAGGAAGTATTACTAGTGGAGTTGATTTCGAAAAAAGTCTTACCGAAATTTATAAAAAATGCCGTACAAAAGATCAAATCACAAAAGCTTTTGACAGCTTACAAGAAGAGTTTAAAGAACAAATAGATTCCAAAGTTCAGAAAACACAAGAAAAGTTATTTCAAAATTTTGATGCACAAGTAGTTCAAAAACTAAAAACAACAGAAGATGCCATCAAGTTGTATATCACAAAATACGAGCAATGGCTCTGGAAAATTACAAAGTATTTGTTACAGGATAAAGCTGATTTTAACGATAAATCTGTATCGTTTGGTTTAAATGAAAATATATATAATGCCGATATGGGAACTTACTCTTTAGATAAAAAAAGAGAAGACGCTATCCATTATAGACTAGGACATGTTTTGGCTCAAGGACTAATGGAAAAGGCAAAGCAGCTAGAAACACCTATTGCTAAAATTAGTTTCGACTACTCATCAAGTAATCTCAATTATGCTGAGCTTGATAAATTAAAATCAAAAAAAGGGATTCTTAAAGTAGTTAATCTTGAGATGCATAGCGAAGCTGAAGATTTAGACCTTATCGTTTTTGCTGGAGCTACAAATGCCAATGAAGTTCTTAAAGATGAAATCTGTCAATTTTTACTCACACTTCCCAGTACAATAAAAGAAAAAATACATAGTTTAAATGAAACTAAAATAAATAAATATTACGCAGTTCAAAAACAAAAGCACCTTGATTTTGTAAAACTAACTGATACCAATTTACTTAAAAACGAGATTCAAAAATTCGAAAAATGGGCCAACGATCGTATCACAGGTAGTGAACAAGAACTCAAAGATGTAAAAAAGAAAATACAAGAGTTAGAGCGAGGAACGCGTGAAGAAAATATAAACGCAGACCAATTACTGGACATTCAAAAAAAGATACGCACATTAGACCGTAAAAAAGCAAAGCTACGCCGCGAAATTTTTGATGTAGAAGATGCCATTCTAGAGGAGCGTGATGAAATGATTGATGGTGCCGAAGAAAAACTAAACAGAACAACAAAAGAACAAGAAATTTTCACCATTGAGTGGGAACTAATATAAAGACTATGACGAATTACGAAAAATTAGAAAAAGTGCTTACAGAGCTGTTTCAACTAGACAAAGCCGAGCTAGACTTTGGTATTTACCGCATAATGAATCAGAAACGAGACGATGTACTTGATTTTTTAAAAAATACATTACCCAAAGAAGTACGTACAATATTAGAAGGCCAAAAACAGGGTGATGCTATTTCACTTAAAAAGGAACTAGATAACGCCATTAAAACAGCAAAGGATTTTGGGGCGCCAGATCCAGAAGCTACACCTAAAGTACAAGAAGCAAGAGCAGCATATGAAAGTGCAGGCAGTATAGACGGGTTAGAACAAGAAGTGTTCTCGCATCTTGCCAGTTTCTTTAAACGCTATTATGAAGGAGGAGATTTTATTTCACTACGTCGTTATAAAAAAGATGTGTATGCAATACCCTATGAAGGAGAAGAAGTAAAATTACACTGGGCAAATCATGACCAGTACTATATTAAAACCAGTGAAAACTTAAAAAACTACGCCTTTAAAATAGATGGAGATAAAACAGTAAAGTTTACCTTAAAAGAAGCCAATACAGAGCTAAATAATAACAAAACACAAAACGATCAAGAACGTCGTTTTGCCTTGTATGAGGAAGAGCCAGTAACCATAGATGGTAAAACCATACACCTTAACTTTACCTATGAGCCTCACAAAAAAAGTGTAAAACAAGATAAATTACTAGAAAGCGCTGTAGCGCAACTTACAGAAAAAGTACCCGCTGCTTTTACTCAAATATTCTCATTAGCACCTACAGAGAAAAACAAAAAACGTACGCTATTAGAAAAGCACTTAAACGACTTTAGTGCCCGTAACACCTTTGACTACTTTATACACAAAGACTTAGGAGGTTTCTTGACACGTGAGCTTGATTTTTATATTAAAAACGAAGTCTTATTTATAGACGATATCAATACAGATAACGAGCAGGCTTTCACTACTCAATTGTCTAAAATACGTGCCTTAAAACAAGTAGCAAGTAAGATTATCACCTTTTTAGCACAGTTAGAGAATTTCCAGAAAAAACTGTGGCTTAAAAAGAAGTTTGTTATTAGTTGTGATTACTGTATTACCCTAGACAGAATACCTGAAAGTTATTATCCTGAAATAATTTCTAATAAAAAACAGTTAGAGGAATGGAAAGAACTCTTCTCAATTCATGACCAAAAAGATGATTTGTTAACGGTAGCTTACAGTGAGACTTTAACCATAGATTATTTAAAAAGTCAACCTTTTTTAGTTTTAGACACCAAATTCTTCTCTCAAGAATTTAAAGATAAATTATTAGCTGAGTTTGATGATTTGGATGAACAGACCAATGGTCTCTTAATTAATTCAGAAAATTTCCAAGCTTTAAATTGTTTAATCAATAAAGAAAAAGAAAAAATAAAAACAATTTATATAGACCCACCTTACAATACCGCTGCTAGTGAAATAGCTTATAAGAATGAATATAAACATTCTAGTTGGGCTTCATTGATGCATACACGACTTAAAGTAGGTAAAGAATTAATATCTGAAGATGGTTTTAATTTAACAACTATTGATTATGCTGAATTCATAAATCTTGGAAAAATTTCAGATGATATTTTTAATGTTGAAAATAGAGTTGGTATTGTGACAATTTATATAAATCCAAAAGGTAGACAACATGAAAGATTCTTTTCTTCATCAGTAGAATATATGTATGCATATGCAAAAAACCAAAATGTTGGGAAATTTAATATGATAACAATAGATGATGAGAAAAGTTTGCAATTTGACTTATTTGACGAAAAAGGTAAATATAGGTTAGATGATTTTGCTAGAATTAGAAATAGTACAAGAAAAGAAGTTAAACCTAATTTTTGGTACCCTATATATGTCAGTAAAGATCTTTCAAAAATATCTCATGAATATAGTGAGGGTTACTTCACAGTATTTCCTGTTAACTCATCAAATGAAAAATATACTTGGAAAGTAATTAAAGAAACATTTATTATCAATAATAATAAACAACTTTATGTGCCAAAATTTGAGGATGGGGAATTAAGAATTTATAACAAGTTTTATGAACAGCAAGTTTTTAAAAATATCTGGACTAGTAAAAAATATTTTCCTGAATTTCAAGGTACGAACTTATTAAAAGATATTTTAGGAAATAATTTATTTACTTATCCTAAATCAATATATGCAGTTTATGATTCACTTAAGATTACTGCCAAAAAAACTGACAAAATTTTAGATTACTTCGCCGGCTCTGGAACCACTGGTCATGCAACGATTAAATTAAATAGAGATGACAAAGGGAACCGTAAGTATATCCTCGTAGAAATGGGAGAGTATTTTAATACGGTTACAAAACCACGTATCCAAAAAGTAATTTATACTGATAATTGGAAAAACGGAAAACCTCAAGACAAAGATGGAATTAGCCAAATGTTTAAATACTTTAATCTAGAAAGCTATGAAGATACCTTAAACAACTTACAACTTAAAACAAGCCAAGCACAGCAGAAATTACTTGATACAAATAGCAATATGCAAGAGGAATACTTATTGCAGTATATGCTAGATGTAGAATCTCGAGACCAGTTATTAAATATAGAGGCATTTAAAAACCCTTTTAGCTACAAACTAAATATTACAGAAAATAATGAATTGGTCCCTACAAATGTAGACTTGGTAGAAACCTTTAATTATTTAATTGGGCTACATGTAAAACGAGTACAGCGCAGTGGTGCTTTTAAGACGGTAGAAGGTGTTACCAATACTGGTGATAAAGCACTAGTGATTTGGAGAAACTTAGAAGACAGTAACAACGAAGATTTAAACGCATTTGTAAAAAAGATGGATTACAACCTGCGTGATGGTGAGTTTGATACCATATATGTTAATGGAGATAATAATCTAGCCAACCTAAGACAAGATGAAGAAACCTGGAAAGTACTACTATTAGAGGAAGTGTTTTTTACAGCAATGTTTGATGTAAAAGATATATAATATGGCAACTTTTCACAATAAAATAGTACTCAGTAAATACCTTTTATCTCAATTTAAAGTGCTGGGATTTGAAGCATTAGCGCGAGATTTAAAAAGCTCTCACCTAGAAGGATACAACGAAGAAGGAAATACTAAATATTTGGCGGCATTAATCAACAGGCTGTTTGATAATGAGCACTTAACCAAAGAAATGCTTCAAGAATATGATGAGAATATTGTACGTCATACCAAAGCAATTTCTGATAAACGCCCAAATCAACTAAAGTGGAAATATTTTCAGTACCTATCGTTATTGTTTACAGAAATTTATCTCGAGAAATATTTTAATAATCCTACTTCTTTACTTGCAGAGCTTAATCAATTTCTAGGACGTTTCAATGATTCTTTTGATGCAGATTACGACATTTTAAACCCTGATAAATTTACAGTTACTGCTTTTGAGAAAACTGACTTAAATAAAATAGCCTTGTGGAACGCAACAGGTAGTGGTAAAACATTATTAATGCACGTGCACATAAAACAATATTTGCACTATGCTAAAAAGTATAATAAACAAGACCATAACAAGGTACTACTCATTACACCTAATGAAGGTTTATCTCAACAACATCTTGAAGAATTTAAATTTTCAAACATAGAAGCAGGTGTATTCTCAAAAGAACGCACAGGGGGTATGTTTTCTGGCGCTGAAGTAGAAGTTGTTGAAATTACCAAATTAGCAGAAAAAAATGGAGAAAAAACTGTCGCTGTAGATGCTTTTGAAACAAATAATTTGGTTCTGATAGATGAAGGTCATAGAGGCTCTAGTGGTGATAAATGGAAAATGTATCGTGACAAATTAAGTGAAACAGGTTTTGCATTTGAGTATTCAGCAACCTTTGGGCAATCTATAAGTGCAGCAACTGGAGCAAAGCAAAAGGCATTAGAACAAGAATACTCAAAGGCTATCTTTTTTGATTATTCCTATAAATATTTTTACAATGATGGATATGGTAAGGAGTATAAAATTCTTAACCTAAATGATGATACAAATGCAACCTTCGTTAGAAAGTATTTGACGGCTAATTTATTATCATTTTACCAGCAGACATTAATCTATTCAGAAAACGATAAGTTGGCAAATGGTTTTCTACTTGCAAAACCACTTTGGATATTTGTAGGAGGTAGTGTAAATGCCGTTCGGAAAGTAGCAGGCGTAGATACGAGTGATGTATTGCAGATTATTACGTTTTTAACTCACTTTATAAAAGAACGTAATGTTGCTGTTCAAGATATTTCTGATATAATTAATGACAAGGCTGGTCTAATAGATGATAAAGGAAACTCTATATTTTACGACAGCTTTAGCTACTTAAGTGGGGCTTCTCTTGACGCAGATGAAATATATACAGACATATGTAAACGTGTCTTCAATAGTGAAGTTTTAGGTGCTAATTTATACCTAGACAACCTAAAAGGTGTAGATGGTGAGTTAGGATTAAGAGTTGGTGATAGTGAGTATTTTGGAGTTATTAATGTAGGCGACGAAAGTAAGTTGCATAAGTTAGCAATGGAGCAGCAGGTCTTAGGAGCTGATAAAGATTTTTCTACTTCATTATTTCAAAATATAAACGAAAAAGATTCTTTGGTTAATCTATTGATTGGTTCTAAGAAGTTTACTGAGGGATGGTCTAGTTGGAGAGTAAGCTCAATGGGGTTAATGAACATCGGACGTAGTGAAGGCTCTCAAATCATCCAGCTATTTGGACGTGGAGTGAGATTAAAAGGTCATGGTTTTAGCTTAAAGCGTTCTGGTAGTTTAGACGAGCATCAACGACCTGAAAAATTAAGAGAAAAACGTAAAATTTTATTACCATTAGAAACACTCAATATTTTTGGCGTACGTGCAGATTATATGCAACAGTTTAAAAAATATCTTGAGGCTGAGGGGTTACCTGCAAATGACAGCAAATGGGTAACAGTGAAAATACCAACAACCATTAAAAAAGATTTTTTAAGTCACAATCTTAAAGTATTACAGGTTAAAGATGGTGAGAAATTTAAAGATAAGATTAAGCTTGACTTGAAATTATTGACCACTATCTACAATAACAATAAAATAGATTTAGATTGGTACCCAAAGATACAAGTCATAAAAACTCCTGGTAGCTCAGGGATAACTGGTGTAAAAAATCTGGGTAGTTTATCTGAAAGTCATTTGGCATTTATTGACTGGAACAATGTCTTTTTTGCCTTAGAGCGTTTTAAAGTTGAAAAACATTGGTACAACTTATCACTGTCATTGGATGCTTTAAAAGAAATTATCTTAAATAAAGATTGGTACAATCTTTTTATCCCTGAAGCAGAGTTAGAAATGAAATCCTTTACTCAAACTATAATTTGGGAAGAATTAGCTGTTTCATTATTAAAGAAATACGTTGAACGATTTTACAACTATCATAAAAACTTATTTAATAGTGAACATATAGAAACTAGGGTCTTAACAGAAAAAGATGAAAACCTGGTTTATGAATATGAAGTAAAACTAAATACAGAAAACAGTATAGAAACAGTACAGCAAAAACTAGATGAATTGATACAACAAATAGCTTCTGGCACTGAAGATAATCCATTTCAGATAGGATCTAATTTTGTAGCGTTTGATAATGAAAAGCACTTATACAAGCCATTACTTTATTTAAATACAGATAGCTATAAAAATAAAGTAACTGTATCACCAGTTCCTTTAGATGAGTCAGAAAAAGAATTCACTGATGATTTGATAACATATTACAATTCACACAAAGAGGAATTTACAGATAAGCAATTGTTCTTATTACGTAATCAAAGTAGAAAAGGAATTGGCTTTTTTGTTGATACCAATAATTTTTATCCTGATTTTATTTTGTGGGTAGTTGAAAGCGGAAAACAACGAATCGCCTTTGTAGATCCAAAAGGAATTAGAAATTCAAAAGGATTAAATGATCCAAAGATTCAATTCCATAAGTTAATTAAGGATAAAATAGAACCGCAGGTAGTTTCTGAAAACATTGAGTTAAGTTCTTTCATTGTAAGTAACACTAATTACACAATGCTTAACTGGAAAGGAAGTATTACAAAGGAAAAGTTCCATGATAATAATGTTTATTTTCAATATGAAGATAAAGAGACTTATATAGGGAAGATTTTGAAAAAGATGTAAAAAAATGAAATTCGATCAAGTACTTTTAAAACACATTACCCTTGCATTGCAAGATTTAAAGGGGAAAGGACTTCCTATTGGCTTTAAGCCGTCTGCCTATTTTGATGTTGGAAATCAAATATTATCTAAACTCTTTTAATGGCTAATAGTAGACTCTCCAAATCAACGTTTATTAGAGGACTTCAATGTGAGAAGTCATTGT
>CAJXSU010000027.1 GCA_913061465.1 uncultured Flavobacterium sp. | reverse complement strand
TCTACACTATCCTCTTCGTCGGCAGCGTCAGATGTGTATAAGAGACAGAACTAGTACTTAACAAAATAAAAGTAATTTTAAAAATTGTTTTATTGGTAGTCTTGCTACTCTTTTATCTTATCTGTTAATAGAATATTTCTATCTGATAAGGTGTGTTTAAGAAGAATTCTATTACTTTCTTTTCTAACTTCAGGATTTTTCTTCAAATTCCATAAAATATCTGAGGCTTTTTTTCTTGTTTTTTTTAGATCAACAATTGGTTTTGGATAATCCTTTCCAAGCGAAAAACCATACATCTGTTGTTCTAGAGGTGTCATTAAATATGGCTCATGCGCAAAAATAGTATCTAAATTATTGAGTTCTGGAACCCATTTTTTAATAAAATGTGCATCTTCATCATGCTCTATGCCATTTTTAATTGGGTTGTAAATTCTAAGATTGTTTATTCCAGTTTCACCTGCTTGCATTTGAAGCTGAGGAAAATGTATTCCTGGTTCAAAATCTAAAAACATTTGGGAAAGGTGCGTAGTAGCGTCTTGCCAAGGTTGCCATAGAATATGAGTGAAAAATGAAACGGTTAATGCACGCATTCTAAAATTTAAATACCCAGTTTCTTGCAGACATCGCATACAGGCATCTACTAAAGGATATCCTGTTTGTCCTTTTTTCCATGCATCTTGGTATTTTTTTGAAATTGATTTTTTTAGTTTATGATATCCCTTGTTTACGCTAGCATTTTCCATAACATGTTCCATTTCAAATTTTTGGATGAAATGTGCCTGCCAACGAAGTCTTGATAAGAACGCTCCAATATGCTTTCCATTTTTTTTATTTTTCATTTTTTCACCCATCTGAAATACTTCTCTTACCGAAAGGTTACCCCATGCCAAATAAGGTGACAATCTACTACAGCTTGTTCTAGATAACGCTGGTTTAGAAATATGGAACATATAGTCTTTATGTCTTTCTTTAAAAAAAGTACGTAGATATTTATATCCTAGTGTTCTTCCTCCTTTTTGAAAATTTGTATTAAGTGATGTTTTTAAAGAAATTGGATTTGAAATATTTTCAATTTTCTTAATATCATTTGTAGTTAATACTTGATGATTAGAAGGATTAAAACTCTCTTGACTTTTATTCATATATGATTCCCACTCTTCAAACCAATTTCCTCTGTGTTGTATTCCTCTTTGTACACCGTTGTTGATATTTTCTTTCCAGTTAATATTGTTATTTCTACAGTATCTTTTAAATTCTTTATCTCTTGTATATGTTGTTAAAATACCAGTTTCTTGATGTGAAAAGAGTGTTTCTATGGTATAAAAATTTTGAATTTGATTGCAAAGACCTATAACATCAGAAGTCACGGATAAGATCTTAGATTCATGTTCTTTTAATTCAATATTGATGTCTACAAGAGATTGCTTAATAAAGTTCCAATGACGAATATTGTAGTGAACGTCGTTTAATAAAATTGTCTCAAAAGCATAAAAAATTAAAAAACGTTTTCCATTTTTTATGGCATTACTTATAGCTTCATTATCATGCAATCGTAGGTCTCTTTTTAACCAAACTAGATTAATTTTTTCTTTAGTATTCATCAGCATTTTCTATAATATGTTGTGCTTTTTCTTTGA
Source organism: uncultured Flavobacterium sp. (assembly GCA_913061465.1). Taxonomy (GTDB): domain Bacteria; phylum Bacteroidota; class Bacteroidia; order Flavobacteriales; family Flavobacteriaceae; genus Polaribacter. The sequence continues at coordinate 28,242 of CAJXSU010000027.1, read as the reverse complement.
TATTGGCTAAATCTGGACCTGGTATTTTATTTAAAAGAGAATACATCATTCCCATTCTTCTATTTTTAGATAACTGATCTCTTTTGTCATCTAAAAAATTCCAGTACAAACTATTAAATGGACAGGCTTTACTTGTGATTTTCTCTTTCTTATTGTAATAACAACTACCGCAGTAATTGCTCATTTTGTCGATATAATTTGCAGAGGAAACATATGGTTTCGTAGCTATTTTTCCACCATCAGCAAACTGACTCATTCCTCTGGTATTTGTTAATTGAACCCATTCAATTGCATCGTTATAAATTCCTAAATACCAAGCGTCTACTTCATCAGGATGTATTTGCATTAATAAAGCAAAGTTCCCTGTAATCATTAATCGTTGAATATGATGTGCATAGGCGTTATCCAAAGAATTATTAATGGTGTTTTTTAAACAATTCATTTTTGTTTTACCTGTCCAAAAAAAGTTGGGAAGCTTGTTTTGATTGTTCAAGACATTTAATTCTTTGTAAGAGGGCATTAAAGCCCAATACATACCCCTCATATATTCTCTCCATCCAATAATTTGTCTTATAAAACCTTCTACTTGAGAGATGTGAATTTCATTTTTAAAATGTCTGTAAGTTTCCAGAACTTTTTCAATAACTTCTTTTGGAGAAATTAACTTGATGTTCATTGCAAAGGAAATTCTCGAATGATAGAGATTCACTTCGTCTGTATGCATAGCATCTTGGTAATCTCCAAAATAAATTAATAAGTGGCTACAGAAATAGTCTAATTGATCTAGTACTTCATTTCTTGTTGTAGGATATTCGAAATTTTTTGTATTGATATTGCCAATGGTTTGTATTTCTGCAATTTTAATCTCGTTCACCAATTCAGAGACATCTTTTAGGAATATTTTATAGGGTGGAATTAAGGTTTCTTTTTTCCATTTTTTCCGATTGCTTTTATCATAATTCCATTCGCCACCCTCTGGTTTACTTCCTTCCATTAATACATGATGTTTTTTTCTCATGTATCGATAGAAGTTTTCCATTACATATAGTTTCTTTCCTTCATAAAAGTTTTTTAATTCACTTCTATCAGTATAAAAATGTTCCGTATCAAAAACAGTATTTTTAATAGATATAGTCTTACAAAATTCGGTCAGTTGTTTGTCTAATCTGTATTCATCAGGAGATAGGTATTCAAATTGCACTATTTCTTCTTCTTGAATAATCTGAAGAAGGTTTTTAACTAAATCTTGTTTATTTCTTTGATCATTTATTTTATAATATATAACCTTATGATTCTTTGCTGATAACTCAGATGAAAAGCTTCGCATTGCAGAGAAAAAACCTACAACTTTTTGAATATGATGTTGTACATAATCTGTTTCTTGTCGCATTTCAAAAAGACAATAAATAGTGTCAGTATCTTTCTCTTGAAACCAAGAATGGTTTGTATTAAGTTGATCTCCTAATATGAGTCGTAATTTTTTCATTCTTAAAATAATGTTTGTTGTAGCCAGCGTTTTCTGAATAAATGAGATGGGTCATAACGAGCTGCTTGTAATTGGGTGTTAAACTTTCTGTCTCTAGGGTCGTTACCAACTCCAGAAACATACATCCAGTTTCCATAGTTGCTATGAACATCATAGTCTAGTAATATGGCTTCAAAGTAGGCGGCTCCAATTCTCCAATCTAATTTTAGCTCTTTTGCAAAATAAGAAGCAACGTTTTGTCTTCCTCTATTACTCATCCAGCCTGTTTTTTTTAATTCAATCATGTTGGCGTTTACAAAATCATCTTTTGTTTCACCATCAATCCATTCTTGTATTGTTTTTTTATTCTCACTCCACGAATAATTTTTATGTAATATGCCACCAATTTTAAAAATGCTGTCACCGTGTTTTATTGAAATATATTTAAAATAATCTCTCCAAATCAATTCAAAAATGAGCCAATACGTAGACTGATTCTTAGTTTCTTGTTCCTCAAACTTTTTCACATTCCAATAAATAGTTCTTGCAGAAATACTTCCGTTAGCCAACCAAGGAGAAAATTTTGAACTATAGTCTGTACCTATTAACCCGTTTCTTGTATTTTTATAAAAAGCTAGTTTCTTTGTTTCAAAGAAGTAATTATGTACTCTTTTTAGGGCCTCAGTTTCACCACCTTTAAAAGGAAAAGCTGTTTTGTTTTCTTGCTGTAATGTATCAAAACCTAGTTCTTTTAGTGAAGGAATATTAGTTTTTTCTAAACAAATGTTTTCTGAAGTTAATTTTGAAATCTCAGTTTCATGTCTAATAGTGACATACTTTTCTAACTTTTTCCGAAGGTTTGAGAAGACTTGAGGAATATTTTCAATTTTTAAAGGTATATCTTCAGGATGGTATAAAAACTGGTTGTAAACTTCTTTAATTACAATATTCTTCTCTAGTATTTCTTGAACTGCTTTTTTAGAACTAGCCTCTTCATATGTCCATTCTTTTTGCTTGTAAATAGTATCTATTTGATGGTTTTTGCAAACATCTTTAATTCTATTTTCTGGACTGTCTAAATAGACAAGAAGAGAAATGTTTTTTTTTAATAATTGATGTTGAAGGTCATTTAATGATTCCAGTAGAAATTGTGCTCTAAAGACATCCATTTTTTTAAACCCAAATTTATTTTCTTTAAATAATTTTGGATCTATAAAGTATACCCCAATTATTTTTGAGTGTTTCTCAACTGCAGCAGCAAGCACATCATTGTCAAGAACTCTAAGATCGTTCCCAAACCAAACCAGTCCTGTCATTTCTTTTTTTTCAATCAATTGTATTTTTTTTTTGAGGACTTCTTCTGCATCGTTCACTACAATATTTTACCTGTTCCCAGTTTTTCTCCCATTTCTTTCTCCAGCTGTATGGTTTTTCACAGACCACACAAATTTTCTCAGGTAAGTGCTGTTTTTTCATAGGCTATATTTCAATGATTTTATTAATCATGCCTTTAAAAACAAACCAATGAAGAGGTGTTACCAGATACCAATATAACCTACCCGCAACCCCTTTAGGTCTAAATGTTGCCGTTTGGTATAAAATTCCTTCTTCAATTTTAAATTCTAACCACGCTTCGCCAGGTAGCTTCATTTCTGCATAGAGCAATAATTTTTGTTGTTCTTTATCTGCATATATCACTCTCCAGAAATCTAATGCATCACCGTTAAGTAGTTCGGTGGGGCTTCTTCTTCCTCTTCTTAGCCCTGTTCCACCATAAAATTGATCGATATAACCTCTAATTTTCCATAAGAAAGTTCCGTAATACCAACCATTATCGCCTCCTATAGACCAAATTTTATTGATGGTTTTTTCTGAATCGAGAACATTCCGTTGTTTAAAATCTTTAAAGCACCCATAGCTAGGAACATTAATATATTTATGGATATAATTTTGCAGATTTCCACTGCTGATGTATGAATCTTTCCAACTAGAAATGATGCTGTTTTGTTCTATTTTGACAAAAGCTAATTCTACAGCTTTTTTATAATTCATTGGTTTCACCCCTAATATTGAATTGATAGCAGATTTTTCTCCAATAATTTGAATCCCCATACTATTTACTAATGTAGAAGCTAATTTATAAGAGGTAGAAGTTACGAAGTATAACCAATAAGACGAAAGCTTGGGCGTCATTATTGGTACTGTAACAATGGTTCTTTTTAGACCGCGAACTTTTGCAAATTGCAGTAACATTTCTTTGTAGGTTAGTATCTCTGGGCCAAAGATGTCATAAGATTTATGATACAATTCTTTTTTACCAATGGCATTCGATAAAAATGATAAAACATCTCGAACACCAATTGGTTGTGTTTTGGTATTTAGCCATTTTGGAGCAATCATAAAAGGTAGTTTTTCAACTAAATCTCTAATTATTTCAAACGAAGAACTACCAGACCCTACAATAACACCCGCTTTAAATGTAGTTAATGCATACTTGTTAGAATGAAGCTTTTTTTCTACATTTTTTCTAGAGAGTAAATGCTTAGAAAGCTTGGTGTCGTTTGTAATTCCACTGAGGTAAATGACTTGCTTTACAGTTGTCTTTTCTAAAGCACGTTTAAAATTAAAAGCACAGCGTTCCTCTAAAATATGAAACTCTTTTGCGGAGTTAGACATAGAGTGAATGAGGTAAAAAGCAATATCAAAATCTAATGGGATTGAATTTAACGAATCTGCCTTTAAAAAATCTATTTCAATAAACTCTATGTTCTCTTCCTTTGCATATAAATGCTCAATTCTAGCAATATCTCTTACAGTGCATATTAAATGATGGCCTTCATTTAATAAAATGGGAATTAAACGTTTTCCTATATACCCTGTTGCTCCTGTAATGAGAATTTTCATACTATTTCATTGTATTTAATTTCTTAGGTCTTTGGTAGTTAAATCGAGAATTATTCTTTGCAACAGCGTAGGCATCTAAACCATTAATTGCAGCTACTTTTCCTTTTGCCAGGTCTAAAAACCCATCTTCTTGTAAAATATCATCTTTTACATAGAGATTTTTGATCTCTGCAATGATGTGAATTACATTGTTTGATTTAATATGATATTGCTCTACAAACCTCATTTCCATTTGAACTGGAGATCCTTTTACAAAAGGGGCTATACAATCATTGTGATATTCAGCCTCTAATTCTGTGATATCAAATTCTGATATTTCTTCTTCATATTTAGCTGAGGTATGATGTGCATCTTCTAAAATATCTTCATAAACATGATTAATTGTAAATATTCCAGATTCCAGAATGTTTTTGTAGGTATCTCTTGGAACGGTTGTGGGTCTTACTATAAAACCTAGCGTTGGAGGGTTAGACCCTAAATGAGTTACTGAACTAAAAACAGCAACATTAGTAATGCCTTCTTTAGAGATAGATCCTATAAGATTCGCAGACTTGTAGCCAGAACATGAATTGATTAAATTAATTTTTTTAATCTTTTCTAGGTCGTTTATTTGGTCTGTGTTGAAATGCATTTATAGTTTTTTATAATTATTAATTTGAATCTCGTTTGCTTTTAAATCAAACATTAGATTGTAAAGACCAAAGAAGGTTCTGTTAATATAGATAAAATGTTTTGAACCTCTATTTCCATTCATTTTTCTAAGCTCAGTACTTTTACTGTATCTTTCACCAAGTTCTGTAATTTTTTGAAAGAAAAGAGGGTCAGAAAAATCAAAGACTTCTTGATTGAATGGTTTTGTAAAGAGACTTAGTAATTCATAAAATAATTCTTTAAAAAAATCAATTTCTTCAGGTGAATCATCTTCTCTTAAAATTTCTAATTCGTATAACTTTTTTAGGAAAAATTCAGGATTTTCTATGTTTTCCTCAATTGCTAACTCAAAATAAGGAACATAGAATTCAGTTGGAATTGATTTCATACAACCAAAATCTAACGCTATTAAATCACCTTCTTTAGATACTAGAAAATTTCCTGGATGTGGATCTGCATGAACTTTTTTTAAGTTGTGCAGCTGGTGCATGTAAAAATCCCACAATGCTTGTCCTAGTTTGTTAGAGAGCTCTTTATTATTATTATAAGCGGTAAACTCAGAAAGATGTTCACCTTTCATCCAATCCATGGTAATAATTCTATCTGATGAAATTTCAGGATAGTAACTTGGAAATTTTAAGTTTGGAATGTGCTTACATTTATCAACTATTTCTCTACTCTGATCTAGTTCTAGAATATAATTAGTTTCTTCTACTAGCTTGTCTTCAACTTCTTTAAAATATTTATCAGAATCTTTGCCTCTAATATTAAACATTTTTACAGCGATTGGTTTTACCAAAGATAAATCTGAAGCGATACTATCTGCAACACCGGGGTATTGAATTTTGACAGCCAATTTTTTTCCATATTTTTCAGCTTCATGAACCTGACCAATACTTGCTGCATTTACAGATCTAGCATTGAATTTATCATAAATTTGGTCAGGATGTTTCCCAAAATATTTTTTAAATGTTTTAATTACCAATGCAGGAGATAATGGCGGAACTGAAAATTGTGCTAGGGAGAATTTTTCAACATAAGCTTGAGGTAGAATACTCTTTTCCATACTCAGCATTTGAGCAACTTTTAAAGCACTTCCCTTTAATTTTTTTAAACCATCATAAATATCTTCTGCATTGTTTTCATTAAGACGTTGTTTCGCTTCTTCTTCGGTTTTAGTGATTTTATCACCATAATATTTTAAGTAATTTACACCAACTTTAGCACCTGTTTGAACCATTCTTGTGGCTCTTTGAATTTTAGATGTGGGGATATTGTCTATGGTTTTCATTCAGCTTATTTGTTGTGAATTTTTTCTTTAAATAAAAACTTACCAAAATCAATAATGCTTTTTAAAGGAGTTGTGTCTATAAGATCAAAACTTGCTTTGACAGATTTTTCAATAAAAATATCTGTTTTTTCAAAAGATGAAGAAGTGTCATCTAACCAAAATTTCATGGTAACCAACAGCTGAAACCAAGCAGACTCTTTTAAAGATCTTAGCTGCAACTTTTCTAATCGTTCTTCTTTTAAATCAATTGTTTGTATATCTAAATTTTCTATATACTCAGAAAAAGATTTTTTTAGCTCAGATAATGCTTCTATTGATTTTAATTGATTCTTATTGCCAGCTATTGCATGAACAACATAACTTCTGTTGGCAGTTAAGTTTTCAAAAAAGGTATAGTAAAAACTTAACAGCTTGTTGCGAGCATCAAAACCTCCGTAGTCTTCACTCTTTTCTAGAAGAGTAATTGTGTTGTTAAAAAAGGCCTTAAAAACTCCTTTTTCAATTGCATCAAAAGAACCAAAGTGTTTATAAAATAATGCTTCTTCAAAATTATTTTCTTTAGCAAAGCTATAGACAGATGAAGGTTGTTTGTTGTGATTTAGGACATCATCCATATACCATGAAATAATGTCGTTTTCTGTGATGTTTTTCTTTTTTGCCATGACGTTTAATTACGGTATAAAAATACGAAATGTTTAATGTTTGAAGAAATATATTAAACAAAATGATTTGTTAAAATTCATAAAATAAACTTCAGTAAATTAATTGGTTTTAGAGGATAAGATTAGTAGTTATTGTAAAGATATATAATCCTGAAAATGGTTTTGATGCTAATAGAAGCCCAGCTCCCTTTGGTCGTTACCTCTTTTTTTTTGTAAACATGTTTTTAAGTAAGCTCAAACACATGCACAAAAAAAAGCCTTGTATCTACAAGGCTTCTTCTTATTGTCGGGGTGGCAGGATTCGAACCTGCGACCTCCTCGTCCCAAACGAGGCGCGATGACCGGGCTACGCTACACCCCGAGTAGCAATTGTTGCGGAGAGTGTGGGATTCGAACCCACGCGACAGTTACCCGTCGACAGTTTAGCAAACTGCTCCATTAACCACTCTGGCAACTCTCCGTAAAACTAACAATGTTAGTAAAAAATTGCGAGTGCAAATGTAACATACCAAATACAATATTGCAAGGTTTTTTATAATTTTTGCAATAAAATTAATCAGGGTATTCTACACGTACATGATAGATGTTCATTAATTTTCTTTTGATTACTTTTTTTATTTTTTCAATCTCGCTAAAAGTAATATCAGAATTGATGAATTGATGGTCTCTTTTTTGTTTTTCAACTATCTTATCTATTAGATTGTCTATGGATTGTGCCGTGGGTTGTTGTAAACTTTTAGAAGCTGCTTCAGCTGCATCACATATCATTAATATGGCAGTTTCTTTAGAGAAAGGAACTGGTCCTTTATACTGAAATTTTTTAATATCAGCTTCTTCCTCCGGACTTTGTTCTTGTTCTTTGACATAGAAATAATAGACTAAACTTGTGCCATGGTGTGTTCTAATGAAGTCTATAATTCTATCTGGAAGTCTATATTGTTTGGCAAGCTCTATTCCTTTAATTACATGATCAGTGATTATTTTTGCACTATCTGTTGGAGATAAATCATTATGTGGGTTCACACCTGTAGACTGATTTTCAATAAAATACATTGGATTTAATATTTTTCCAATATCATGATATAAAGCCCCAGTTCTAACTAGCATTGAATTTGCTCCTATTTCATTAGCTGCTGCTTCCGCTAAATTAGCAACCTGCATTGAATGCTGAAATGTACCTGGTGCTTTTTCATTTAACTCTCTTAAAAGCCTCGTATTGGTGCTTGATAATTCTAATAAGGTGACATCTGACACTAATCCAAATATTTTTTCATAAGCATATATAAAAAATAATGACAAAAAAGATAACAAACCATTAGCTCCAAACATCATTAAATATTCCCAATTAATTTGGGACGCATTTCCTTCTTTAATAATTGAAAATGCAAGATATGTAATCATGTAAATTAATGTTATTTGACCAACAGAAATAAAAAGATTTGCTCTTTTGTGAAGTTCTGAGACAGTCAGAATAGTTACAATACCTGCAATAATATGAAGATAAATAAACTCAAAACTATCTGGTACAATAAATCCTAGAAGTAAAACTGTTAATACATGTGTAAACAAACCTAGCCTTGCATCAAAAAAAGCTTTTAAAACTATTGGTAAAATACTCAATGGAACTACATATAAGTAATCTGAGTTGTATTTTACAACTAAGGTTTGAATTAAAAGCATAAAACTAACATTAAAAAAAATAAATGTTACTTTAGTATTGTTATCAAAAATTTCTTTTCGATACTTATGCAAGAATAACAATAGCATTAAAAGTGCCAGAGATACTAATATCGTATAGCCCAATACTATCCAATAATAATTAGCATTTGTCCAAAGTTTTGACTCTGACTGACCCTTGAGTGAAAACAAAATAGCCATTTTTTTTCCCTCAACTATATCACCTTTTAAAATAATTAATTCACCGACTGAAACCTTTCCTTTACTGAGAGAAATTTCATTAACTGACTCATCAATTACTTTTTGGGTAAACTCATTATCATAAGAAACATTTGGTTTTATAACTTCAGAAAGTATTGATAAATTGATATTCTGAGAATAGCTATAAGGCTGATCACCTAAACTATTTTTAATGAGTTCAAAAACATCTTTTGAATATAACAAGTTATTATAAATGATATCCTGAACTTGATTGTCTCTCTTTAAGGTAATGAAACTATTTTTATCAGAAATAATACCTTCACTTGTTGCTTCAATAAAACCATTGTTATAAACATTGTCAATTATAGAATTACCCGTTAACACCATAAACTCAATATCATTTTTTGATAATGAATCACTCACATTATATACTGATACTCTTAATTGGTAAGCTTGTTTTACCTCTGAGACAATTGCTTTATTAAATTGGAAATATAATTTGGCAGCTTCTTCTATCGCTTTTATTTCCTCTTCAATTTCCTCTTCAGATTTATCTATCGCAAAATCAAAAGGAGCGTAAAGGTTATCATATTGCCATGGCTTTCCTTTGGTAAATTCATATTTAAATTGACCTCCTTTTGGAAAAAGGTATACAATAGCAACTGTTGTGATTAAAAAAAGTATAACCTTGTATATGGCAGTGTTATGCTTGTATAGTTTGTTTACAGTTTTACTCATATGTATACATGTTGTGAACACAAACTTAACTTAAAAAAATGGACGTCTAAAATTGAAAGGATAGTTTCCTGACAAATTTGATTTAAAATAGTTAGTTTTGTTTGATCATAACACATTAAAAATATTGAAAATGAAAACCAAGGAAGTTGTAATTGTTTCAGTAGGTAGAACCCCAATAGGAAGTTTTATGGGTAGCCTCTCAAAAATTACAGCTCCAAAATTAGGAGCAATAGCTATTAAAGGCGCCCTAAATAAAATTAATCTAAACCCAAACCTAGTTGACGAAGTTTTTATGGGCAATGTAGTTTCAGCTGGTTTAGGTCAAGCACCCGCCAGACAAGCTGCAATATTAGCTGGCATTTCAGAGACTGTCCCTTGTACAACAATTAATAAGGTTTGCTCTTCTGGAATGAAAGCTATCGTGTTAGCGGCTCAATCTATTGCCTTAGGAGATACAACCATTGTAGTAGCTGGTGGTATGGAAAATATGAGTTCAATTCCTCATTACCTTCATGGAAGACAAGGAACTAAGTTTGGACCCACTACTTTAGAAGATGGAATGCAAAAAGATGGTTTAGTAGACGCCTATGAAAATATTGCTATGGGTGTTTGCGCAGATGCATGCGCAGCTAAGTTCGGTTTTTCAAGAGAAGAACAAGATGCTTATGCAATACAATCTTACCAAAGATCATCTGAAGCATGGAAATCAGGAAAGTTTTCTGATGAAATTATTCCAGTAGAAATACCACAACGAAAAGGACCTTCTCTGTTTATGGATGAAGATGAAGAATATAAAAATGTTAAGATGGAAAAAATTCCTTCCCTAAGAGCTGCTTTTTCAAAAGATGGAACTGTAACTGCTGCAAATGCATCTACAATCAACGATGGTGGTGCAGCTTTAATTTTAATGTCTGAAGAAAAAGCATTTGAGTTAAATCTTACACCTATTGCCAAAATTAAAAGTTATGCAGATGCAGCCCATGAACCAAAATGGTTTACTACTGCCCCATCAAAAGCAATTCCAAAAGCCTTAAAAAAAATAAAAATGTCTATTAATGAAATAGAGTACTTTGAATTAAATGAGGCTTTTTCTGTAGTTGGATTAGTTAATATGAGAATACTAGGATTAAAAAATGACATAGTAAATGTTAATGGTGGTGCAGTTTCTTTAGGGCATCCCTTGGGGGTTTCAGGAGCAAGAATAATTATTTCACTAATTTCTGTATTAAAACAAAATAAAGCTAAAGTTGGCGCTGCAGGAATTTGTAATGGTGGCGGAGGTGCAAGCGCGATGATTATTGAATCTCTTTAAAATAAATAAATATGCTCTACGGCATTTGTAATTTAAGTATTGTTCCTCTTCGTTTAGAAGCAAGTGATGCCTCTGAAATGGTTTCTCAGGTCCTTTTTGGAGAGGAATTCAAAATACTTGAAAAAGAAAAAAAGTGGAGTAAAATTAAGTTGAGTTTTGATGGCTATATTGGCTATATAGACAATAAGCAATATGAAGAAATAGACGAAGAAACTTTTAACAACTTATCAAATTCTATACATTATTACTCTACTGAAATAATAGATTTTATTACCACAAAAGAAAATGATCTAAGTACTATTTCTATTGGCTCTAGGCTACCTTTTTATCATAATAATCACTTTAAAATTGGCACAAAAGATTATTTCTACGATGGTAATGTTAGTTCAGAAAAATTAGCAAAGAACGAAATCATTCGAAAAGCATTTCAATTTTTGAATACACCTTATTTATGGGGTGGAAAAACTCCTTTTGGTATAGATTGTTCTGGTTTTACTCAATTAGTTTACAAGCTCTGTGGTTATTCTATTCTCAGAGATGCTAAAGATCAAGCTACTCAAGGAGAAGTTTTAAGTTTTATAGAAGAATCTGAACCTGGTGACTTGGCCTTTTTTGACAATGAGGAAGGTAGTATTGTACATGTTGGAATTATTATGAATGATTATCACATTATACATGCTCATGGAAAAGTAAGAATAGATACATTAGATCACAGTGGCATTTACAATGTAGACACCAAAAAACATACCCACAAATTAAGGGTAATTAAAAAAATTATATAAAAAAAGTCAACATTAATGTTGACTTTTTTTTACCAGATTAAAACTAATTTTAATCTCTCATTTCTCTATATAAATCTGAAAATTCAGCTGCTTTTTCATCCATCGCTAAAGTTTGATATATATTCATCAAAAGCTGAACAGTATTTATACTTCTACTATATTTATCAGCTTTTTCTAAATAAGGTAAAGCTTGTTTATGTACTCCTTTTTGCTTTTCTAGCAATTCGTCGTACTTATCAAAATCAGATAAGTTTTGATTCATTTCATCAACAATTTCTCTCTCCTTATCCATAATAACAATAGCCAAATTTAAATAAGCATCGCCATAATCCTCTTGTAATTCAATTGCTCTCTCATAATTTTTTCTAGCCTCTTCAATTTTACCCTCATTAAAACTAATTACACCTAAATTAAAAAACAGTTGTGGGTTATTTGGGTCTATGCTTATCGCTAGTTCCATTAACTCCCCATACTTTTCCATATTTTTTAATTGGAAATAGATATCTGCATGAGTTAAAATTAAATTGATATCATTTGGATAAGCTTTTCTGGCTTCACCTACTGCAACTAAAGCTTCTTCAGTTTTTCCTTGGGTTTTTAAAATATAGGCAACATTCTTAATAATATCTCCAGTCTTAGATTCAGTTAATTCATTAACCGGATCCTTATAAAGACCTAATTTCACCTGTAAATCTCTATTCTTTTCATCTCCAAGATCTTCTTTCTCATCTGTCTGGTTATTTGTGGCATAAAATATTTTAGATATACCAGTATACCCGATATCTTGTAACTTTTTATAATATTTCAAAGAATTATCATAATCTTTAGCAAGACTTGAACTTACTGCAGCATTATAGATAAAAATAGTATCTGCCTTACTTAATTGATAAGTCAAATAAAAACTATCAGATGCGTTTTTGTAATCTTTAGCTGTGTATTGATCGCTTGCTAATTGGTATACTTCTTGTACCATTTGATTTTGAAGTGTAGTTGCCATTTGAGTATACCTCATCTTGCCTGTTTCATTCTCAAAATTAAACAAGTTTTCAAAAGCACTAGCTGCAGTTTTAAAATCTTTTCTCCCATAAAAAGCTTGAGCTTTCACAAAATAGAACTTTCCTTTAATTTTGTCATCCATATTTGCAATTAAAGATTCAGCCGAACTTATGGCTGTTATTGCTGTTGGATAATCTGAAATTTTCAAAGCCTTTTCTGCTGCTTTTAATTCATTTTTTTGCGCAAAAGTTGAAATAGTTATTGATCCTAATACAATTGCTAATACTTTCGTTTTCATCTTAAATTTATTATTTGTTATTCTTGATTATCGTTTGTTACATTATCAGATTCAGAGGTGTTATCAGCTTCGCTTGAGGAATCTTCTGTAATTCCTTCTTCATCATTATCTTCTTCGTGCATTACCTTTGCTACTGCGGCAATACTGTCAGAGTCTTTAATATTAATTAGTTTTACACCTTGTGTAGCTCTTCCCATCACACGCAGGTCTTCAACTGCCATTCTTATTGTTATTCCAGATTTATTAATAATCATTAAATCATTAGAATCATCTACATTTTTGATGGCCACTAAATTACCTGTTTTTTCAGATATGTTTAAAGTTTTTACACCTTTACCTCCTCTATTGGTTACTCTGTAGTCCTCTAGTTTAGAGCGTTTACCATAACCTCTTTCAGAAACTACTAAAATATTACTTTCCATATCATTGACAGCAACCATTCCGATTACTTCATCATTTTCATGAGCTAAAGTAATTCCTCTTACTCCTGAAGCAGTTCTTCCCATTGGTCTTGTTTTTGCCTCTTCAAATCGAATAGATTTACCAGATTTTAAAGCCAACATTACCTGACTATCTCCAGATGTTAATTTAGCTTCTAGTAACTCATCACCCTCACGGATAGTAATGGCATTAATACCATTAGTTCTCGGTCTAGAATATTGTTCTAGTGATGTTTTCTTCACCTGACCTTTTTTGGTAGCCATGATAACATAGTGGTTATTAATGTAATCTTCATCTTTAAGATCTTGGGTTACTAAAAATGCTTTAACCTTGTCATCTTGCTCTATATTTATCAAATTTTGCATTGCTCTTCCTTTAGAGTTTTTACCCCCTTCTGGAATCTCATAAACGCGCATCCAAAATACTTTACCTTTTTGAGTGAAGAACAACATATATTGGTGATTAGTTCCCACAAATAAATGTTCTAGAAAATCTTCATTCCTAGTAGCTACTCCTTTTTGACCTCGACCTCCTCTATTTTGAACTTTATATTCATCAAGGTTAGTTCTTTTTAAATATCCAGCATTAGAAATAGTAACAACTACCTTAGTGTTTGGAATCATATCTTCGATACTCATGTCTCCACCAGCATACTCAATTTGAGACCTACGCTCATCACCATATTTATCTCTAACAGCAACTAACTCATCAGTTATGATTTGATAACGTCTAGACTCATTGTCTAAAATATCTTTCAAATCAATAATAGTTTTCATGATTTCATCAAACTCTGCCCTTAATTTATCTTGCTCAAGGCCAGTTAGTTGACGTAGCCTCATCTCAACAATTGCTTTAGCCTGAATTTCCGTTAATTCAAATCTTTCAATTAATCTTTCACGAGCGAGATCAGCGTTGCTAGATCCTCTAATAATTTTTATTACCTCATCAATATTATCAGAAGCAATTATTAATCCTTCTAGAATATGAGCTCTTGCTTCAGCTTTTTTTAATTCAAACTTCGTTCTTCTAACAACTACCTCATGTCTGTGTTCAACAAAATAATGAATTAACTGTTTTAAGTTTAATTGTTCTGGACGACCATTTACAAGTGCAATATTATTAACACTAAAAGAGGTTTGTAAACCGGTGTATTTATATAATTTATTTAAAACTATATTAGGAATAGCATCACGTTTTAATATGTAAACAATTCGCATACCATTCCTATCAGATTCATCTCTAATATTTGAAATTCCGTCTAGTTTTTTATCATTGACTAATTCAGCAGTTTTTTTAATCATTTCTGCCTTATTAACTTGATAAGGAATTTCAGTAACTATAATACATTCTCTTCCTTTAATTTCTTCGATTACAGCTTTAGCACGCATAACTATTCGCCCTCTTCCAGTATGAAAAGCATCTTTCACCCCTTCATATCCATAAATTATTCCTCCTGTTGGAAAATCTGGTGCTTTTATATGCTCCATTAATTCATCAATCTCAATCTCTCTATTTTGAATATATGCTAATGTTCCATTTACAACTTCAGTCAGATTGTGGGGAGCCATATTAGTTGCCATACCTACTGCTATACCTGAAGCTCCATTTACCAAAAGATTTGGAATTCTTGTTGGAAGAACGGTTGGTTCGTGAAGCGTATCATCAAAATTAAGTCTATGATCTACAGTATCTTTTTCGATATCTGACAACATATCCTCAGATATTTTCTGCATTCTAACCTCGGTATATCTCATTGCTGCTGGGCTATCTCCATCAACAGAACCAAAATTACCTTGACCATCAACCATCATGTAGCGAACACTCCAATTTTGTGCCATACGAACCATAGAATCGTAAACTGAAGTATCTCCATGTGGATGATACTTACCCAAAACTTCTCCAACAATCCTTGCTGATTTTTTATATGATCCGGTAGCTTTAATACCCAACTCATGCATTCCGTATAAAACTCTTCTATGAACTGGTTTTAAACCATCTCTTACATCGGGTAATGCTCTTGAGACTATCACGGACATTGAATAATCAATATATGCAGATTTCATCTGCTCTTCTATGTTAATAGGAATTAACTTTTCTCCCTCTGCCATACCTTGTTTTTAGTGTTAAATTTTAACTAATTTATTTACAATTAGCAAGATACTATAAATACTATTTTTAGCAAAGGTTTTAGTGCCTGAAAAGCCCATAGTTATTAACATTTATTGATATTTTTTTTACTTGTTTTATACCCTTGATTTACAAGCCTTTCTAAAGGTGTTTTGGGGGTCAAATTGTCAGTTTACAATTGATGGCATTCTTTTTGCGTTTTATAAAACAAAAAAGGTTAAATTTACAATAAAGAAAAAGCGATATATGGACGAAAATTTTTCACCAAAAGTAAGAGATGTAATCACATTTAGTAAAGAGGAGGCCCTAAGATTAGGTCATGATTTTATTGGAACTGAACATTTACTTCTAGGATTAATTCGAAAAGGAGACGGTAAAGCAATAGAAATATTGCTCACTTTTCAAATTGACTTAGAATTGGTAAGAAAAAAACTTGAATTACTAAACCCATCAGCTCCATCAATACTTGAAGGCAACAAGAAAAAAAGCCTCCATTTGACAAGACAAGCAGAAAAAGCTTTGAAAACAACTTTTTTAGAAGCCAAATTATATCAAAGTGAAGCCATCGATACTGCACACTTGTTATTATGTATTTTGAGGAATGAAAATGATCCATCGACTAAATTATTAAATAAATATGATGTTGATTATGATCAAGCCAAAACTTTATACAAGGAGCTTCATACTGATAGTGATGATAATGACTTACCTACAAGTCCCATTTCAGAAACCCCTTCTGATGATAGTGAATTTGCTTCAGAAAAATCTAATCCATACGATCAAACTCAAAAAAGTAAAGTCAACAAAAAATCTAAAACACCAGTGTTAGATAACTTCGGAAGAGACTTAACTTTCTTAGCTGAAACTGGTAAATTAGACCCTGTTGTTGGGCGTCATAAAGAAATAGAACGTGTATCTCAAATTTTAAGTAGACGTAAAAAAAACAACCCTATGTTAATTGGTGAGCCAGGTGTTGGTAAATCTGCCATAGCAGAAGGACTTGCATTACGAATTATTAACAGAAAGGTATCTCGAATTCTTTTTGACAAAAGAATTGTTTCTCTAGATTTAGCGAGTCTAGTAGCTGGCACAAAATACAGAGGTCAATTTGAAGAACGCATGAAAGCATTAATGAATGAGCTTGAAAAAAATGATGATATTATTTTATTTATAGATGAAATTCATACTATTGTAGGTGCTGGTGGAGCTACAGGATCACTAGATGCCTCAAACATGTTAAAACCAGCTTTAGCTAGAGGGGAGATTCAGTGTATTGGTGCTACGACGCTGGATGAATACAGAACAAATATTGAAAAAGATGGTGCTTTAGAAAGACGTTTTCAAAAAATAATTGTAAACCCTACTAGTGTTGAGGAAACCATACAAATTTTAAACAATATCAAAGAAAAATATGAGGCACATCATCATGTAGATTATACCAATGAAGCAATTGATGCTTGTGTTAAGTTAACAAATAGATATATGACAGACAGGTATCTGCCTGACAAAGCAATTGATGCATTAGATGAGGCAGGTTCCAGAATTCATATTACCAGCATTGTAGTTCCTGATCAAGTATTGGAATTAGAGAAGCAATTGGTGATTGTCAGAGAACGAAAAACCAAAGCTGTAAATGGTCAAAAATATGAAGAAGCAGCAAAATTACGTGATGATGAAAAAAATATTGAAGCTGCGTTACATTCTGCTCAACAGCAATGGGAAGATGATTCCAAATTAAACAGGGAACTTGTTACTGAAGATAATGTTGCTGAAGTTGTATCTATGATGACAGGGATTCCAGTTAATAGAGTTGCTGAAGCAGAAAGCCATAGGTTGGCTGAATTACCTCAACTAATTAAAGGAAAAGTAATTGGACAAGATGAAGCTGTTTCTAAAGTTGTGAAAGCAATTCAACGAAATAGAGTTGGATTAAAAGACCCAAACAAACCTATAGGTTCTTTTATTTTCTTGGGACAAACAGGTGTAGGAAAAACACAATTAGCAAAAGTATTAGCACGTGAATTATTTGACTCTGAAGATTCTTTAATTCGAATAGACATGAGTGAATACATGGAGAAATTTGCAATTTCTAGATTAATTGGAGCACCTCCTGGGTATGTAGGTTATGAAGAAGGTGGGCAATTAACGGAAAAAATTCGAAGAAAACCATATGCAGTTGTGCTGTTAGATGAAATTGAAAAAGCACATCCTGATGTATTTAATATGTTATTACAAATCTTAGATGATGGGCACATAACTGATAGTTTAGGAAGAAAAATTGATTTCAGAAACACTATTATCATTATGACTTCTAATATTGGAGCTCGCCAACTTAAAGACTTTGGCGCTGGTGTTGGTTTTGGAACTTCGGCCAGAAAAGATCAATCAGATGAACACGCTAAAGGAATTATTGAAGGTGCTTTAAAAAAATCATTTGCTCCTGAATTTTTAAACAGGATTGATGACATAATTGTTTTTAATGCTTTAGAAAGAGAAGATATTCATTCTATAATAGACATTGAACTTGATAAATTGCTTCATAGAATCCTAGATTTAGGCTATACGCTTAAGCTAAGCGATAAAGCAAAAGATTATATAGCTGACAAAGGTTTTGATAAAAAGTATGGAGCACGACCTCTAAAGAGAGCCATTCAAAAATATATTGAAGATGCTTTAGCAGAAGAAATTGTGAATTCTAAATTGACAGAAGGTGATACAATTACTATGGATTTAGATGAGAAAAAAAATGATCTTACCATAAAAATAAAAAAGGGAACTAAAGTTAAAGAGAAAAAAAAAGAAGCCAAAGGCTAATTAAAAAACCCAAGCAAACACTTGGGTTTTTTAATTTTATACAACAACATTAATTTTTAAAATACTTAAAACAACTCATCAGCGTCTATTTTAAAGGTATTTATAAAATTAGAAGCATTTTCAATGTCTTTAAACATAACCCTATCCTCTAAAACTATAGTAACCTCTTTTCTAAATGAATTTACAAATGACTCTAAAAATGGTGAGCTCTTTAATTTTCCAAAAGACAATCCTTGAGAAGCCGTAAATAATTCAATAGCTAATACGGTTTGAATATTGTCAATTACTTTTTTACATTTAGTCGCTCCGTTAGCACCCATACTTACATGATCTTCTTGTCCATTGCTTGATTCGATAGAATCTACACTCGATGGCGTTGCATATTGTTTGTTCTGACTTACAATACTTGCAGCTGTATATTGTGGAATCATAAAACCACTATTTAAGCCTGGGTTAGAAACTAAAAATGGAGGCAAATGTCTATGCCCGGAAACTAATTGATAAATTCTACGTTCGGAAATATTCCCTAATTCTGCCATAGCTATAGTTAAAAAGTCAAAAGCAAGTGCAAGGGGCTGACCATGAAAATTTCCTCCAGAAATAATTTGATCTTCTTCTACAAAAATATTAGGATTATCAGTGACAGAATTTATTTCAGTTAAAAAAGTTTTTGTCACAAATTTAATTGTGTCTTTAGAAGCACCATGAACTTGAGGAATACAACGAAATGAATAAGGATCTTGTACATGTATTTTTTCTTGTTTAATAAGATGACTTCCTTCTAAAAACTCTCTTACCCTTTTTGCGGTATTTATTTGACCATCATGGGGTCGAACTAAATGAACTAATTCGTTAAAAGGTTCTATTCTTCCATCGAAAGCTTCCAAGGAAATTGTTCCTATTAAATCCGACATGTAAGAAATTTTATGTGCTTTCAATAAATTATAGATCCCATAGGCCGTCATAAACTGAGTACCATTTAACAACGCTAAACCCTCTTTAGATTGAAGATTAATTTTCAACCAGTCAAAACGATCTAAAACCTCTTTTCCTGAAATTCTTTGATCATTAAATTTCACCTCACCTAACCCAATTAAAGGCAAAGCTAAATGAGCTAATGGTGATAAATCTCCTGAAGCGCCTAAAGAACCTTGTTCATAAACAACGGGGAAAATATTATTATTATAAAAATCGATTAAACGATTCACAGTTGCTAATTGTACTCCTGAATGACCATAACTTAATGATTGTATTTTTAACAGCAACATCAATTTAATAATTTCGTCTGGAACCTCATCTCCTGTTCCACAAGCGTGACTCATAACTAAATTTTCCTGTAGTTTCTGTAAATTTTCTCCTTTAATTTCTACATTGTATAACGCACCAAATCCAGTATTAATTCCATAAATAGGCTTTACTACTGAAGACATTTTATCATCTAAATAGGCCCTACATTTTTTAATACGTTCTTTGGCATTTTCAGAGAGCGAAAGCTTTTTACCATGTATTAATATATCCTGTATAATACTAAGATCTAATGAGTTAGAGTCTATTACGTGTGTTGCAGTCATAAAGATCAGTTATTGTTGTAAAAATCAACAAACGATGTTGATTACGCAACAAATTTTAACAATTTTTCTATTCAAATAGTATTTATCTTTGAAAAAATTTTAAAATTTGGTATTAATGAGAAGACTAAGTCTAATAATTATAATCTTAACTTTATTAAGTTCTTGTCATAAAGAACATGCAAAAGGGTATTTAACATTTAGTGGAACCCTAGAAAACTCAAAAGATTCTACCCTAACAATTTTAGGCAAGGGATTAACTAAAGTCATTAAGGTATCTGAAGATGGAACCTTCAAAGACACCTTGAAAGTTCCTGAAGCAAGTTTATTCAACATATACACCTCAACTAAAGATAGAGGGATCGTTTTTTTAAAAGATGGATACCACTTAAAATTAACTAGTAATTCAAATAATTTTTTTAAAAGTTTTAAATATGAGGGAAATGATGAAGGGGCAGACAGTAATAATTTTTTTGTAAGTCGATACAATTTTGGCCAAAGTTCTGGAAATATTAAAGGGTTTATGATTCTAGAAAAAGAAGCGTTTTTAAATAAAATAAATTATTTCAAAAAAGGAATGGATAGTATTTCTAAAATTTATCCTAATGCCAATAAATTGATAGTAAATGATTCTGATGAACAAAATGAAAACCTTTTTAAAAAATTAGAGGACAATTATGACGTGATGCATACTCAAATTTTAGAACAAGCAATTAGCGAAGAGAAATTAAAACAAGGAAATAAAGCGCCAGATTTTTCAAATTACGAGAACTACAGCGGTGGAACATCTTCACTATCAGATTTTATAGGGAGTTATGTATATATTGACATTTGGGCTACATGGTGTAGACCTTGTATTGCTCAATTTCCATACCTGAAAATACTTGAAAAAGAGTATAAGAATAAAAATATTTCATTCATAAGTATTTCTACAGATGATGATCGAAGATCAAATGGAAACTGGAAAAAAGCACGTAATAAATGGAAAACAATGGTTAAAGGTAAAGACTTAACAGGAATACAATTATGGGCTGGAAAAGATGATGCTCGTTTTTCTAAAGAATATATGATAAGAAGTATTCCACGTTTTATCTTAATTGATCCTGATGGTAAACTTATTGACAGTAATACCTTAAGTCCAGCAAACCCATCATTAAAAAAATTATTAGATGAATTGCCAGGAATTTAAGATAAAAAAAGTCGAGATAAACATCTCGACTTTTTTTATCTTAAATTGACATCAATCTATTCTTTGTAAACTCCCATTTCAGCATACTTTTCCATTCTAGAGGTTACAATTTCCTCATCTGATAAATCTTTTAATTCTTCAAAAGAACTTATGATGGTATTCTTCACAGCTTCAAAAGCTCCTTCTCTGTTAGAATGAGCTCCACCAACAGGTTCTTTTATAATTCCGTCTATTAACTTTAGACGTTTCATATCTTCACCTGTCAACTTTAAAGCAGCTGCAGCTTGTTCTTTATATTCCCAACTTCTCCACAAAATAGATGAACAAGATTCAGGAGAAATGACTGTATACCAAGTATTTTCCATCATGTATACTTTATTACCAACACCAATACCTACTGCACCTCCAGAAGCACCTTCACCAATAACTATAGTAATGATAGGTGTTTTTAATCGAGTCATTTCTAAAATATTTCTAGCGATAGCTTCTCCTTGACCTCTTTCTTCCGCTTCTAGCCCTGGATAAGCCCCAGGGGTATCTAGTAAGGTAACTACAGGTATACCAAACTTTTCAGCCATTTTCATTAAACGTAATGCTTTTCTATAGCCTTCAGGATTTGCCATTCCAAAGTTTCTGTACTGACGTGTTTTTGTATTGTAGCCTTTTTGCTGTCCAATAAACATAAATGACTGATCTCCTATTTTACCTAAGCCACCTATCATTGCTTTATCGTCTTTTACATTTCTATCTCCATGTAACTCCATGAAGGTGTCACCGCATATCGCTTTAATATAGTCTAAAGTATAGGGTCTATTTGGATGTCTAGATAACTGAACTCTTTGCCACGGAGTTATATTTTTATAGATTTCTTTTTTTGTTTTTTCTAACTTCTTCTCAATTTTTTTACACGTAGCGATAACATCAACATCACTATCTATTCCAATTTCGTAACATTTTTCAAGCTGTTCCTTCAATTCTTTAATAGGTAATTCGAAGTCTAAATATTCCATAGTTTGGTAATTTATTTTCTATAAAATTGATTCATAAAAATCTATTGGTAAACGTTACAAATTTACTACAAAATTTGTGTGAATTTACAATGTATTCTATTTTTTTGACGGTTTGTACTTACCTACTTTCTTTACAATACTTTTCATGTTTTTAAGAACCCCATTTAACACTACAACAAACAAAACAATGCAGGCTCCTAAATAAAATTCAGAATTCATTTCTTCTGTTTCACCAAATACAATTAATGCTAAAATAATTGCATAAACTGGTTCTAAATTTATTGTAAGCATAACAGTGTAGGGTGTCAAATGTTTCATTACATCTACAGAAACTATAAATGCATATGCTGTACACACACTACTTAATAGTAAAAGGTAAATCCAATCTGAGTTTGGTAATATGAAAAAATCTAGTGTAAATGACCCTTGAATTAGTAAAAATATAGTAATAAAAAAAGCTCCAAAAAAAAGTTGGTAAAAAGATATTAATGAGGCATTGTGTGTTTTTACAAACAACCCATTCAAAACAGAAAAAAGAGCCGATAAAAAAGAAGAAATCAACGCATAAATAATTCCTAAAGTATATTGAGACTCAAAACTAAAAATAATATATAGACCTATAATTACCATAAGGCCTAAAATAATTTCAATCCCTTTTATTTTTCTTTTAAAAAAAAACGGTTCTATAAATGAAGTAAAAAAAGCACCTGTACTCATAGTTACTAATGCTACAGAAACATTGGAAACTTTAATGGCTTTAAAAAAGGTAATCCAATGAAGGGCTATTAAAATACCAGATAAAAAAAACTTAATTAATGTCTTTTTATCTAATTTGAGTGATTTTTTTTTATATAGGAAATAGAAAGCAATAAACAAAGAAGCTAATGACATCCGGAACCAAACTAACGGAATTGCATCTATGGATATTAATTTGCCTAAAATTGCAGTAAACCCCCAAATAAAAACAATTAGATGAAGGTGGATATAGTATTTTAGATTACTTCCTTGCATTTAAATAAAGGTAAAATGCTAATAAACCAAAAACAATATTAGGTATCCATACGTATATAAATGGATTAACACCAGCTACAGCTCCAAGAACTTCCACTACTTTTAGAAAAAAAACATAAATAAACATAATGCTCACGCCTATTCCTAAATTCACACCTAAACCACCTCTTTTTTTCTTAAAAGCTAAAGCTACAGCTATTAAAGTTAAAATATAGCATGCTATGGGTAAGCTTGTTCTTTTATGAAATTCTACCAAATAGGCATTTAAATTCTTAACACCTCTTTTTTTAGAAATCTTAATAAAATCAGATAATTCATGAGATGGTAATTCTTGAGCAAGTGCTGATTTATACAAAAAGTCTTTTGGTGTAAATGTAAATACGGTATCAATACTCGTTCCAGAGAAAATACTATCTCTATCTTTAAACACTTTTCTTAAACTATAACGTGTTAACTTAAACGAGCTGTCTTTTTTCACCCAACGAATATTATCTGCTGTGAGTTTCTGAACTAATTCAATACCCTTGTAATTTTCAATGGAAAAAAAACTTCCCTGAGATGATTTAAAACTATAACTTTTGATGTACATATAGGTACTATCATTAAGTTGTAGACTAAAGTTTTCAACAATATTATCTTTAAATCTTTTTTTATTAAAAAATTCCTTCTCAAAATTTTTCCGCTCTTTACTACTGTTTGGAACAACAAAATGATTCATAACCAATGCCATCAGAGTTACAAGTGTGGCCCCAACCATATATGGATATAAAAATCTTGTGAAAGAAATTTTAGCATTGGTCATCGCTACAATTTCTGTATTATTTGAAAGTTTTGAGGTAAATAATATTACAGCAATAAATAAAGCTAGAGGCATAAACGTATTTGAATAATAAATAATAAAATTCTTATAGTATTCATCTATGATTTGTCCTACACCTAAATCACTATGAGCTAAAAACTTATCTACACGCTGAGAAATATCAATTGCTACCGCAATTGGAATAAGTATAAGAAGGGTAAACAAGAAAGTTACCAAATATCTTTTTAATATGTACCAATCTAATTTTTTCACTATAGTCTTTTATTCATCTGTTTGACCATCTTATCTTTCCATGCAGCAAAATCTCCTGATATGATATGTTTTCTGGCTTCTCTAGTTAACCAAAGGTAAAATCCCAAATTGTGTATGGACGCTATTTGTTTTCCTAATAATTCTTTTGAAGCAAATAAATGTCTTAAATAGGCCTTACTATATAAAGTATCAACATAAGTAATCCCCATATCATCTATAGCTGAAAAATCATTTTCCCATTTTTTGTTTTTAATATTGATGCTACCGTGAGCAGTAAAAAGCATACCATTTCTTGCATTCCTGGTTGGCATTACACAATCAAACATATCAACACCAAGTGCGATGTTTTCCAAAATATTTATGGGTGTCCCTACTCCCATCAAATATCTAGGTTTATTTTCAGGTAAAATTTCACAAACAATCTCTGTCATAGCATACAATTCTTCAGCTGGCTCACCCACAGAAAGCCCGCCAATGGCATTCCCTTCTGCCTCAACAGAAGCTATAAATTCTGCAGATTGTTTTCTCAAATCTTTATAAGTACTTCCTTGTACAATTGGAAAAAAAGTTTGGTTATAATCGTATTTCAAAGGTGTTTTATCTAGATGAGTTAAACATCTTTTTAACCAACGATGTGTCATGTGCATCGATCGTTTAGCGTAGTTATAGTCACATGGGTAAGGTGTGCATTCATCAAAAGCCATAATAATGTCTGCACCAATACTTCGCTGAACTTCCATAACATTTTCTGGGGTAAAGAAATGCATCGATCCGTCTATATGGCTCTTAAACTTTACTCCCTCTTCGTTAATTTTCCTTCTTCCTGATAATGAATACACCTGATAACCTCCACTGTCTGTTAAAATGTTACGGTCCCAATTCATAAATTTATGCAAGCCACCTGCCTGCTCCAAAATTTCAATTTTTGGTCTTAGGTATAAGTGATAGGTATTCCCTAAAATAATATCTGGATTAATTTCATCTTTTAATTCAGTTTGATGAACACCTTTTACGGTGCCTACTGTACCAACTGGCATAAAAATTGGTGTTTCTATCACACCATGATCAGTTGTGATTTTTCCAGCTCTTGCCTTACTCTTAGAATCTTTACTCTTTAGTTCAAATTTCATTGAAAGCAAAGATACGCAAAACGATAAATGACAGCTTGTAAAAAATACTTAAGATTTTCTTTTGTTTATATTGAAGTTAGTTTGTTTTCTCCCAAGATCTTTACCTTTATTTTGATCTTTTGATGCTTCTGCCGTTTTGGAAGATGATACTAAAAGTAGATTAATGGTTTCTACTTCTTTAGAACTAAGTTCTCGCCAATTTCCATAGGGTAAACCTGCGAGGCTAACATTCATTATTCTGGTTCGTTTTAATTTAGTGACTTCATATCCTAAATATTCGCACATTCTTCTTATCTGTCTATTCAACCCTTGAGTAAGTATGATTTTAAATTCGTAATTACTTACTTTATGAACAGTACACTTTTGAGTAATCGTACCAAGAATAGGAATTCCGTTGGCCATTTTTTTTATAAAACTATCTGTAATTAAACGATTTACAGTGACCTTATATTCTTTTTGATGATTATTACCTGCTCGTAAAATCTTATTGACAATATCACCATTATTAGTTAAAAAAATTAAGCCTTCAGAGGGTTTATCTAATCGACCTATAGGAAATAATCTCTCCGGATGATTAACATGTTTAATAATATTTTTTCGCTCCTTAGTATCTGTAGTACAAACAATACCAACTGGTTTATTTAAAGCAATATAGAGTGTTTTTGGTTTAGACCTTAATGGATTTCCATCTATTTTAACTTCATCACCATCAATTACTCGATTGCCAAGCTGAGTTGGTTTTCCATTGATAGTAACCCTTCCATCAGTAATTAATTTCTCAGCCTCTCTTCTAGAACAAATCCCAGTGGAACTTATAAATTTATTAAGGTTAATAGAATCTTTATTGTTCGCCAAATCTTTACAAAATTATGGTTCTAAAAGTAAGATTTATTCTTGGAGAAAACACTTTTTTTGTTGGCGGAAGTCTATGTAACCAATACTTCTGTGTGGTTCCCTTCATTAATAATAAACTTCCATTTTCTAATAAAACATCGATACGTTGTTTAGTTTCTTTATGCTTGAAAGAAAATTTACGTTCAGCTCCTAAAGTTAAAGAAGCAATAGTTCCGTTGTCTAAAAGTGTTTTTTCAGCATCAGAATGCCAACCCATCCCCTCATCTCCGCTATGGTATAAATTTAACAAACAAGAATTGTAAGTTGTTGCTGATAATTCTTCGACTTTATGTTTCAGTTGGAGTAGTTTTGGAGTCCAAAGATGAGCCTGTTTAGTCACTCCTGAATATTTATAACTGTAGGCATGATCGCCAAACCAAGCAACTTTTCTTTTTGTGATATGATGCTTTCCAAATATAAAAGCTTCATCATTTTTCCATGGAATTTGTTCAAAAAGATTCTTAAAATATTGTTCAGACTCCTCTTTAGAAAAAACTAATCCATGATAATCTACCTCACCATCGAAGGGAATAATATTTTTAACTCTATCTTGATTAAATAAATTCACACAATAAAAGATAAATTTTATAAAAGTTATTTAAAAAAAGAATCTACAAATTCATTTTTATTAAAAACCTGAAGATCATCAATTCCCTCGCCAACACCAATATATTTAACCGGTATTTGAAATTGATCTGAGATTCCGATTACGACACCTCCCTTTGCTGTTCCATCTAATTTTGTAACAGCCAATGAACTTACCTCAGTAGCGAGGGTAAATTGTTTTGCTTGCTGAAATGCATTTTGACCAGTTGACCCATCTAACACCAATAAAACATCATGCGGGGCATCTTCAACTACCTTTTGCATTACTCGTTTAATTTTAGTTAACTCATTCATTAAGTTAACTTTATTATGTAATCGACCAGCAGTATCAATAATAACAACATCAGCATCCTGAGAAACCGCTGACGTTAAAGTATCAAAAGCAACAGAAGCAGGGTCTGAACCCATTTCTTGACGAACTAAAGGAACCCCCGTTCTATCTGCCCAAACTTGTAATTGATCTATTGCTGCCGCTCTAAATGTATCTGAAGCCCCTAAAACAACTTTCAAACCTTTCTTTTTAAACTGAGAAGCTAACTTTCCAATAGTAGTTGTTTTACCCACTCCATTCACACCAACAACCATAAGAACATAAGGATTCTTATTTTCTGGAATGCTGAAATCTGTATCATTTCCAACATTAGTCTCAGATAATAAATTAGCTATTTCTTCTCGTAAGATGATGTTTAACTCGTCAGTTCCTAAATATTTATCTTTTGAAACTCTAGCCTCTATTCTATCAATAATTTTAAGAGTGGTATCAACACCTACATCAGAAGAAATTAGTATTTCTTCTAAATTATCAAGAACAGCATCGTCAACTTTAGATTTCCCTGCGACGGCTTTTGATAGTTTATTTAAAAAACTAGATTTTGATTTCTCTAACCCTTTATCTAGAATTTCTTTTTTCTCTTTGGAAAATATCTTTTTAAAAAAACTCATGTATTTTGTTTGATGTTTAGGCCTTTCAAATTTAACCAAATTTATGGCATAAAAAAAACTACTCTCTAGGTAGAAAGTAGCTTTATTATTTGGTAAAAAATAAATTTATTTCTTTGCTAAAAATTCATTTACTTTAGAAGGATCCATTATAGATTCAACAAATGTATAGGCTCCAGTCTTTGGAGATTTAATCATTTTTATTGCCTTACTTAGCCTTTTTGAACCTGTCTGTAACGATGCTACTGATTTCTTTGCCATGTCCTTAAATTATTTAATTTCTTTATGAAGTGTCATTTTCTTCAAGATAGGATTGAATTTCTTGATTTCAACTCTATCAGGAGTATTTTTCTTATTCTTGGTTGTAATATATCTTGAAGTACCTGGTTTACCAGTTGCTTTGTGCTCCGTACATTCTAAGATTACCTGAACTCTGTTTCCTTTTTTTGCCATCTTTCTATACT
>CAJXSU010000026.1 GCA_913061465.1 uncultured Flavobacterium sp. | reverse complement strand
AGGTTTTATTTACTCCAGACATGGAGAAAATAACCTTTTTATCATCAGACATTTAATGGTAATTTAAAATTAAATAAAACTAGACTCTTCCTTTTAATGCATTGAATACCCAGGCAATGGCAAAAAAACCAATTCCTACAGATGCAAAACCCCAACCGGCAACATCGTCATATCTAAACGCTCCAAGGCCAATCAATGCTAAACCTACAACTATCATAATGATTGTGGCCCATGCTAATACTCCATTTTTATCCATTGCTATTAATTTAGGTTACTAAACTTATGAAAACTTTAGTAGTTGGTTATAAAAACAAATGTCGACATTTTTTTGAAGTTATACTATTCAACAAATAGTATTTTACTCTATTGGAAATTTGTATAATTAATCATTAAAAAATAGTTTCAAATAACTATAGTGAAGCGGCTAATCTACATCCTTGATCTATAGCTCTTTTAGCGTCTAACTCGTCTGCTATATCTGCACCTCCTATAATATGAATATTTTTTCCTGATGATTCTAAAGCGGTGTATAATTCTTTGCGAGGAGTTTGTCCCGCACAAATAATAACATTGTCTACTTCTAAAATTTTTGATTGATCTCCTTTAGTATAATGAAGACCTTGGTCATCTATTTTAGTGTACTGTACTTCATTGATAAATTGTACGTTTTGCTTTTTTAAATTAGCTCGATGAATCCAACCCGTTGTTTTTCCTAGATTCGCTCCAAATTTCCCCTTACTCCTTTTAAACATAAATATCTCTCTTTTTGCAGACGGAAATGAGGGTTTTACTCCTGCTATACCTCCTCTAGCCTCAATATCTTTATCAATTCCCCATTCTGCCAACCAAGCATCTAAATCTAATGAACTAGAATCTCCCTGGTGAAGAAGAAATTCAGATACATCAAAACCAATTCCTCCTGCTCCAATTACAGCAACTCTTTTACCAACTTGCTTTTTATGCTTCAAAACATCTAGATAACTTACAACTTTACTATGGTTTATTCCTTTAATATTTGGTGTTCTTGGTGTGATTCCTGTAGCTATAATTATTTCTTCAAAATCTGATTTTTCTAAATCATTTCTAGATACTCTTTTATTAAGTATTAGATCTACATTATGCAACTCTAACTGATTTTTATAGTATCGAATGGTTTCGTGAAATTCTTCTTTTCCAGGAATTTGTTTTGCCATATTGAACTGTCCTCCAACTTCTGATTCTGAGTCGAAAAGGGTTACATGATGTCCTCTTTGAGCAGCTATTGAAGCTACTGAAAGCCCAGCAGGTCCAGCACCAACTACTGCTATTTTTTTTGCAACTGATGCCATGTCATAATTAAATTCAGTTTCATGACAAGCTCTTGGATTTACTAAACAACTAGCTACTTTTTGTTTAAAAACATGATCTAGACAGGCTTGATTACAAGCGATACAGGTATTAATTTCTTCTGACTTCTCATTAGCTGCTTTATTCACCCAATTAGGATCTGCTAAAAAAGGACGTGCCATAGAAATCATATCTGCATCTCCTTTAGCTAAAATTTCTTCTGCAGTCTCTGGCATATTTATTCTATTAGAAGTAACTAATGGAATAGACACCTCCTTTTTCATTTTTTTAGTAACCCATGTAAAAGCAGCTCTTGGTACAGAAGTAGCAATGGTAGGAATTCTAGCCTCATGCCAACCTATACCGGTATTAATAATGGTAGCCCCTGCTTTTTCAATTTCTTTTGCAAGCTGAACTACTTCTTCCCAAGTACTTCCTTTTTCTATAAGGTCTAGCATTGACAACCTATAAATGATGATAAAATCTTCACCAACCGCTTCTCTAACAGATTTTACTAATGTCACTGGTAATCTCATTCTATTGGCATATGAACCTCCCCATTTATCTTTTCTTTTATTGGTGTGAGCTGCAATAAATTGATTGATTAGATATCCTTCTGATCCCATAATCTCAACACCATCATATCCAGCAATTTTTGAATATTTAGCACAATTCACAAAATCTCGTATTGTTCTATCTATTCCAGACTTTGATAACTTGAAAGGTTTAAAAGGTGTAATTGGAGATTTAATTTTTGAAGGAGCAACATTAAAAGGATGGTAACCATATCGACCAGCATGTAATATCTGCATGCATATTTTACCACCTTCATCATGAACAGCTTTGGTAATTTTCTGATGATGAATTGCATGTTTTTTTGAAGACATTCTTGCTGAAAAAGGACCCGTCCATCCTTGTATATTTGGAGAGATTCCTCCAGTTATGATTAGACCCACGCCTCCTTTTGCTCTTTCTGCATAATAAGCTGATATTCTTTCAAGACCATTTTTTTCTTCTTCTAAACCCGTATGCATAGAACCCATTAAAATTCTATTTTTCAATGTTGTAAAACCTAAATCTAAGGGCTCAAAAATGTGTGGATATTTCATAAAATTTTATTAAATACTATGCATGCATAATACTTTTGCAATATAATCACTTTTATTGATACCAAAAATTTTTAAAAGAAATTTAAATACAATAGAAAAGATTCTATTAAATTATCTCAACTTATCCAATAATTTACTTAAAGTTGTTGCTTCTTTTTCAGTAAGATTATTTAAAAACTCTAAATATGAATTAACATCTATGATGTCTAGAAGATTTAAACCTTCTTTATTAATACTTATAAAAACGACTCTTCTATCATCAAAACAACGAATTCTTTCGATCAGTTTCTTCTCACATAACTTATCCATCAAACGAGTTGCATTTGGTGCTCTATCAATCATTCTTTCCTTAATTACTTGAACCTTTATAGGTTTTTCAGCACCGCGTAAAATTCTTAATATATTATATTGTTGTGGAGATATCCCGTAGGGTCTGAAAAATTCATTTTCATGGCTATTAATCCAGTTGGCAGTATATTTAATATTAATTAAAGCCTTAATTTTATTATTCTTAAATTTAGAACTTATGTCTTTGGATATATCTCCCATAATTTTATTCTTTTAAATCATTAGCAAAGGGGTACAGGATATTTACTACATAAAATTATGAAAATATGTTTTATATTCCAAGGAATATATGTCCATGGTTGTTAATTAAACTTTACGACTCATCTTTGTAAAAAAAAGACAAACTTTTGTAAATTCGCTAGAAATACTGTTTCCATGGATATCAACTTCAACAAAAATGAAGATCACAATAAGCTTTTAATAAGTGAACTTAAAAAAAGATTGATAAAAGTGAAGCTGGGTGGTGGTCTAGAAAAAATTAACAAACATCACGAAAAGGGAAAAATGACCGCCAGAGAACGTATTGATTATTTGTTGGACTCTAATACTAAAAGCATCGAAATTGGTGCTTTTGCTGGTGATACCATGTATAAAGATCATGGAGGGTGTCCTTCTGGAGGTGTGGTTGTTAAAATAGGATACATCCAAAAAAAACAATGTGTTATTGTAGCAAACGATGCCACTGTTAAGGCAGGTGCATGGTTTCCTATAACTGCCAAGAAAAATCTACGTGCTCAAGAAATAGCTATAGAAAATAAACTTCCAATTATCTATTTGGTAGACAGTGCTGGGGTATACTTGCCGTTACAAGACGAAATATTTCCAGATAAAGAACACTTTGGACGAATTTTTAGAAATAATGCGATTATGAGTAGTATGGGAATTACTCAAATTTCTGCTATTATGGGAAGTTGTGTTGCAGGTGGTGCTTATTTACCTATTATGAGCGATGAAGCACTGATTGTAGATAAAACTGGTAGTATTTTTTTAGCAGGAAGTTATTTAGTGAAGGCTGCCATTGGTGAAAGTATTGACAATGAAACATTAGGCGGTGCCACAACGCATTGTGAAATCTCTGGAGTAACCGATTATAAAGCAAAAGATGATAAAGATGCTCTAGACACCATTAAAAATATTCTTGGTAAAATTGGTGACCATGATGCTGCTGGATTTAATAGAATAGTGCCGGTTAAACCTTCAGAAAAAGAAGAGGAGATTCTTGGAATCCTACCAAAACTTAGAACTGATCAATATGATATGAAAGAAATTATTAAACGTATTGTTGATAATTCTGAATTTGATGAATATAAAGAAGGGTTTGGAAAAACAATTATTACCGCTTATGCAAGAATAGATGGATGGGCAGTTGGTATTGTTGCCAATCAAAGAAAAGTAGTAAAAACAAAAAAGGGAGAAATGCAATTTGGTGGTGTTATTTACTCTGATTCTGCAGATAAAGCTACCCGATTTATTGCCAACTGTAATCAGAAAAAAATTCCTTTATTATTTCTACAAGATGTTACTGGTTTTATGGTAGGTTCTAAATCTGAACATGGTGGGATTATAAAAGATGGTGCTAAGATGGTGAATGCGGTTAGCAATTCTGTAGTTCCAAAATTTACCATCATTATTGGAAATTCATACGGAGCTGGAAATTATGCAATGTGCGGTAAAGCATACGACCCCAGATTAATTGCATCCTGGCCAAGTGCAGAATTAGCTGTAATGAGTGGAAATTCCGCTGCCAAGGTGTTATTACAAATTGAGAAAGCTTCTTTAAAAAAGAAAGGTGAAAAAATTACGTCTGAAAATGAAGATAAATTATTTGAAAAAATAAAATCTCGCTACGACCATCAAATATCTCCTTATTATGCTGCTGCCAGAATTTGGACTGATGCCGTCATAAATCCATTAGACACTAGAACTTGGGTTTCAATGGGAATTGAAGCAGCAAACCACGCACCTATAGAGAAGAAGTTTAATTTAGGTGTTGTTCAAGTTTAATTAGAAAAAAATATAGTCTTCAATAAAAAGTTAAACATGGGAAGAGCATTCGAATTTAGAAAAGCAAGAAAAATGAAACGTTGGTCTGCTATGGCCAAAACATTTACAAGAATTGGGAAGGATATAGTGATGGCTGTAAAAGAGGGTGGACCTAACCCAGACACAAATTCTAGATTAAGGGCTGTTATGCAGAATGCTAAGGCTGCAAATATGCCCAAAGACAATGTAGAACGTGCTATAAAAAAAGCTACCGATAAGGATACCGCCAACTTTAAAGAAGTTTTATTTGAAGGCTATGCTCCACACGGAATAGCCGTATTAATTGAAACTGCTACCGACAATAATAACAGGACTGTTGCTAATGTTAGAGCTGTTTTTAACAAGTGCGATGGGAATTTTGGAACCTCAGGCTCTGTAGTTTTCATGTTTGATCATACCTGTAATTTTACAGTAAAAAAAGAGGATATTTCTATTGATATGGAAGAGTTGGAATTAGAACTCATAGACTTTGATGTAGAAGAAGTTTTTGATGATGAAGAAGGTATTGTTATTTATGCACCTTTTGAACAATTTGGAGCCATTCAATCTTTCTTTGAAAAAGAAAATGTAGAAATTATATCTTCAGGTTTTGAAAGAATTCCAACCTCTACAACAAAGTTAACAGAGGACCAACAAGCTGATGTTGATAAATTATTGGAGAAACTAGAAGAAGATGATGATGTGCAAAATGTATACCACTCATTAGAAGTGTAAAAGCAAAATAATCACAACAAGTCTAGAGTTTTTAAACGTTGTATTTTTCCAGATCCCGTCTCTATAAATTTTGGAATAAAGAAAATTGCTTTAGGAATTTCAAATCTAGACAACTTTGAAAAGTGTTTTTTTGTTATTTGATAATTTTCGCCTTCAATAATTAGTATGCATTTTTCGCCTAATATTTCATCCGGAACTCCAGCTATAAAAAATCGTGAGTGTATAGTATGTAATAATTTTTGTTCAATTTCCTCTGGATGTAATTTCACTCCTCCTGAATTGATAACATGATCTAAACGACCTTTCCAATTAAATTCAGATTTAGAAATAAGCTCTATAACATCATTTGTAATGATATTTTCATCAGAAATTTTTGGAGCACGTATAACTAGACAATTTCTTGTATCTTTTGAAATAGTGACATCAGGTAATGTTTTGTAAACAGATACTGACTGTTGTTCTAAATGGGTAAATTTATTTAACTTCTTTACAGCAACATGAGTAATTGTTTCTGTCATCCCATAAGTAGCATAACAGGAGGTAGTAACAGTTTGAATGGCTTTCTCTAAATCCCTAGAAACTAATCCTCCACCAACAATCAATGTTTTTATTTGGTTAATTTTTAAAATTGAATTTCTGAGTTGTAGGGGCACCATTGCAGAAAAGTCATATTCTTTTGTGATTTCTTGTAATGGATTAGCTGTAGATTCAATTACATCTATATCCCAACCAAGTGTTAGCGCTCTAACCAACATCATTTTTCCAGCAATAAATTTGATAGGTAAGCAACATAATGCTTTTGTATTCTCTCCTAATTGAAAATAAAGACCGGTAGCTAAAGCCGAATTTATCATAAAATCTTTACGGAGATGAATACTTTTTGGATTTCCCGTAGAACCAGAAGTTTTGACTACTATATAGGGATCAGTAGAGAACCATTCTTTTAAGAATTGATATATTTCTTTTGAAAATGTTTGAGAATACTTAATAAGTTCCTCAGAATTTGAAAATATTTTTCCATTAATTTGGAAACTTGTATGGAAGCTATTCGATTTCAATAAGTGAGGGTTTTTCTAGCTTTCCAAAAATTTTATCTTTCCAATTAGACCATCCATACTTTTTAGAAAAAATTAAAAAGACAACAGGGTATAATACAAATACTGGTAAGAACATTTCTGCACCAAGTGAAGGCTCAGAAATATCAATATATAAGGCTTCTGTTTGAAAAACAGTCCAATCTGTTGTAACAAACAAAGCTGCCAATATATTATTCACTGCATGCATACCCATGGCCAACTCAATTCCTTCATCCATTAGCGAAACTACTCCAAAGAATAGACCAGTTCCAATGTAAAATACCAGAGCAATATATCCTAATTTTTCTATTTCAGGATTCATTCCATGTAACAAGCCAAAAACAACAGACATAATGATTAACGGTGCCCATTTATTTTTTATCCACAAGGCTAAGCCCTGCATATAATAACCTCTAAATAATAATTCCTCAAGACTTGTTTGCAAGGGTATAAAAACAATAGCAACGAAGCACAGCGTAAAAAAAGGTATGGGTTTAAAATTCCAAACATATTTTTCAGGTGAAAGTAAAATATCAGAACCTAAAAAAAGAAAAGTGATAGATCCCCAAATGAAAACTCCAAAAAAGAATCGACTCCAATCTATTTTCTTTCTTGAAGTTACAATCCATCTAATCTTTTTCTTATGAATTCTTCTTACCAATGGAATAAAAAATAATAATGGAATTATAAATGATAGTAGTATCAAAAAAAGATACAAATTAGAATCAATTCCTAAATCGGCAAATGAATTTTGACCACTTTCCGCGAATTTCTGCATGTCTTTACCTGAAGCAAAAAAAGCTTTTATTGTAATAGGAATTTGACCTATCATGCTTCCTGAAAAAATAACAAAAAACATGATTACATACATCCATGACTCATTTTTACCCTTATAACCAGTTTGTAAGAAATTCATATTAAATTAAATTAAAATTCCAGTTTTTATTTTTTTTATAATAAAGTCCTCCATTGTTAACCTCTAAAGGACTATCAAAGTTATTAGTAAATAAACTTCCTGTTCCCAAGCCTTGAGGCATACTACTTTTTAAAGTAGCAGTCCATTGGGCTATAGCATTTAAACCAATATTACTCTCTAAGGCACTAGTAACCCACCACCCTATATCAAATTCATTTGCAATATCTAACCACTCAAAACTTCCCTTAAATCCGCCTATTAAACTAGGTTTTAAAATGATGTACTGAGGATTTATTATATGTAGCAATTCTTTCTTTTTTGTTACATCAAATACTCCTATTAATTCTTCATCTAGAGCTATTGGTAAGGGCGACTGTTCACAAAGTGATGCCATTTCTTGAAATTGACCTTGTTTTATGGGTTGTTCAATTGAATGTAAATTATATGAAGAAAGTATCTTTAACTTTTCTAAAGCTTCAGAACTTTTAAAAGCTCCATTTGCATCTACTCTTAATTCAATATCTTTAATTGAAAATTCTTTTCTAATTGATGCTAAAAGTTCAATTTCTGATTCAAAATCAATAGCTCCAATTTTCAATTTTAAACATCGAAAGCCTTGTGCTATTTTTTCTTTAATTTGAGCCTTCATAAATTGACGATCTCCCATCCAAATGAGACCATTAATAGCTATAGCTTTATTAGATTCTGTGAAGTCAGAAACAAATAATTTAAAAGGTGATAAAGATTCAAGTGATAAAAATGCTTGTTCTATTCCAATTTGGATACTAGGGAAATCATTTGTTTTTGAAAGGAGTATGTCCAATCCTAACCCTATATTATTACATACCCATTTGAGTTTTTTCTCATAATCTGGTCTATCATCTATACTTAAACCCCTGAAGAGACCACACTCTCCTATTCCAGTTTCACCATCTTTATTAAGATGTAAAAACCAAGTTTCTTTAGTTTTTAAAATACCTCTGGAAGTTCCACTTGGCACTTTAAAATGTAATATGTATTTGTGGTAGACTGCTTTTATCAAAATATTTATTTTTCAACATACGTTTTTAAATTATTCAAGAAAACCTCATCAATCTTTTTAAATTTTGATTTAAAAAAAGGCAACACACAACTTAAAAGATAACTTTTAGCTTGGTAACTAGAACTCAAATTTATCACAGTATGAGATCCATCGCTACTGAAAGTATAATCATCTCTTTCAACAACACCATCTTTATCAATAAATAATGTTATTTTCTCATTCTTAACATATGCTAGTACTTTTTCTCTAATTATAGTAGTTTGATTGTTATGAAGTACTTTAATATTGTAAATACTTCCGGTAATTCCCGGTTTTAACTCTACAACTTCAATTTCGTTATATTCAGGGTTCCACTTGGGTATTGCTGAAAGATCTGTAAAGGTTGTAAAAGTTTTTTCTAATGGCTCATTTATGATAATCTTTGAAGTATAACTAATCTCTTTGATGATAAGTCCGGTCCCAAAAAATAATACAGTAAGAATAATTAAAAACGTGATGATGATTTTTACTGTTTTCATAAATTAAATTTTCAAATAGTGAAATTATAAAACTTGTCCTAAGCCAAAAAGAATTGCAAATAAAAAAGTACTTAAAGCTACTTTTTTTAGTTCTCCATCTAAATTAGATGCATCCTCAGACTTGTAAACATATATACTATGTATACTTAAAGGAATATAGGCTATTAAAAATATAAATTGAACTGTTTTTGTGTATTTGGATATAACAAAAATGATGGCAAAGACAAGCGATAAAAACAATAAACTATAATGATATCTTTTGGCTGCTTTACTCCCAATTTTAACAACTATGGTATTTTTATTAGAAATTTTATCATTTTCACAATCCCTCATATTGTTCAGATTCAATACTGCTGTACTTAATAAACCAATAGAAAGAGCTGGTAATAAATTAGTGAAATGAACTTGTTTAGTATATAGAAAATAACTTCCCAATACACTTAATAATCCAAAAAAAACAAATACAAAGAGATCCCCAAAACCACTGTATCCATAAGCAGATCCTCCAATAGTATATTTTACGGCAGCTATAACTGAAATGATTCCTAAACAGAAAAATAATAATGAATACCCAAAGTTACTTGAACCAAAGGCTCTATAGATTAACATAACAGCTATGATTATTGTTAATATAGATGTATAAATAATTGCCAATTTCATTTGTTTAGGAGAAATCTTACCAGAACTCACCATTCGCTCTTCACCTATTCTTATGGTATCTGTTCCTTTAATACCGTCTCCATAATCATTTGCAAAATTTGAAATAACTTGAAATCCAATAGTTGTAAATATGGAAAGAATGAAAATATGCCAATCAAAAAAACCAGAAGATACAGCTAAAAAACTTCCTACAATAATACCAGAAATAGACAATGGTAATGTTCTCAACCTTGCCGCCTTAATATAGTTTTTTATACTCATGAATAGTTATGGCTTCTGGAAATAAAAATTACAAATTGTCAGCTTCTGCAATTAATTCAGCAATATCTTTTACTATAATTTGAGACTCCTTCTCATGAAACTTAACTCCGTCTGTCATCATCGTATTACAATACGGACAACCTGTAGCAATTATTTCTGCATTGGTTTCAATTGCTTGCTCAGTTCTTAAAATATTAATTTCTTTATCTCCTTTTTCTGCATCTTTAAACATTTGAGCTCCTCCAGCACCACAACATAAAGCTCTGTTTTTATGTTGTTTCATCTCTTTTAGATTCACCCCTAATTTTCTTATGATGTCTCTTGGAGATTCATAGACACCGTTTCCTCTTCCTAAATAACAAGGATCATGATAGGTGACTTTTTTACCTTTTAAAGATTTTTTAATTTCTAACCTGCCTTCTTGTACTAATTTTTTTATGTATTGTGTATGATGGTACACCTCATAATTCCCACCCAACTCTGGGTATTCATTCTTTAATGTATTAAATGAATGTGGATCTGTACAAACAATAGTTTTGACTTGATATGAATTTAATATTTCAATATTTGAAATGGCTTGCATTTGAAATAGAAATTCATTTCCCGCCCTTTTGGCAGCATCTCCCGTTGAACTTTCTTCAGTTCCTAAAACAGCAAAATCTACATTTGCTTTGTTTAATAACTTAACAAAAGCTTTGGTGATTTTTTTTGCTCTATCATCGTAGCTACCTGCGGCACCTACCCAAAATAAAACTTCCGGATTTTTCCCTTGAGATAGCATTTCAGCCATTGTTGGTACATTCATATTTGTTGCTTTTATTCGTCTTTCCAGTTTAATCTGTCTTGTTGATTGTACTGCCAAGGAGCACCGTTATTTTCAATATTAGTCATCATCATATTCAATTCTTGTGGAGCAGCAGACTGTTCCATAACTAAAAACCTTCTCATATCCATAATAATAGACAATGGATCTATATCTATTGGACATTCCTCTACGCAAGCATTACAACTTGTGCATGCCCACAACTCCTCGGGTGTAATATAATCATTGAGTAATTGTTTACCGTCATCTTTAAAAACACCTTTATTACTGTCTATATTTCTACCAACTTCCTCTAAACGGTCTCTAGTTTTCATCATAATACCCCTTGGAGATAATTCTTTACCTGTCATATTAGCTGGACAGGAAGAGGTACATCTCCCACACTCTGTGCAAGTGTAAGCATTAAGTAACTGCACCCAATTTAAATCGGTAACATCGCTAGCTCCAAATTTTTCAGGTACTTCCTCCTCTGCACCTTCCTCTGGCATGGCATACGGATCTGCATCAGGGTCCATCATCATTCTAACTTCTTTAGTTACTGATGATAGATTATTAAATTGACCTTTAGGTTGAAGATTTGCATAAAATGTATTTGGGAAAGCTAATAAAATGTGTAAATGTTTTGAATAATATAAATAATTTAAAAAAATTAAAATACCAATGATATGAGCCCACCAGGCAATATGCTCTATACTTGAAAGAGTTTCGAGTGGGTACTCTGAAAACCAAGGCGCTACAAATTGACTTATAGGATTTCCAAAACCTGCCTCTTGAAATGAATGATCTGTTGCATTCATTAAAATAAATAAAGACATTAATACAATTTCGAAGTATAGAATAAGGTTTCCATCACTTTTGGGCCAACCTTTCATCTCCTTACTCATGAACCTATTTATTTGAACGATATTTCTTCTCAACCAAAATATAATTACGGCTACTAAAACAAGAAATGCAAAAATTTCAAATGTTCCAATTAAAAAACCATATATAGAATTTCCAAGAAGAGGTTGAAAAATCCTGTGAGTGCCAAACAATCCGTCAATTATAATTTCTAAAACTTCGATATTAATAATTATAAAACCCACATAAACAATAATATGAAGAAATCCTGCAATTGGTCTACTAACCATTTTAGACTGCCCTAAAGCAATTCTTGCCATATTTTTCCAGCGCTGGGTTTTGCGATCAGACCTGTCTAGCTCTTTACCAAGGTTAATATTCCTAACTAGTTTAAGAACGTTCCTGACAAAAAATCCAATTCCAATTAACAGTGCTATTGCAAAAGATATATTTGGTATGTAATTCATAAAAGAAATAAGTTTAATGATCTGGTATCGCTATACATTTTTGGGTTAGTTGGAAGTATTTTCCTTAGTATTTTCCTCAATATATGGTTTCGCTTTTTTACCAAATAAAGAAAAGTGAACAAATCTTTTAGGATTTAGCTTCATTTCTTTTAGTAAAGCTGCCAACTCTTCTGAAGCCTCAGATAAATTATTATACATGGTATCATCTGTAGCTAATTTACCTAATGACCCTTTTCCTTTCTCTATACCAGAAAGTAATCCATTAATATTCTCAAGAGTTGTTTGAAGAGTTTTTACGGTCTGTCCAAAATTTACTTTAGACAAAGTATCAGAAACTTTCACAAAATTCGCTGTAATTTTCTTAGTGTTCTCAAGAGCTACGCCTATATCTAATTTCGTAGAATCTATCATAGTATTAAATGAACTCAAAGTCTCATTTAAAGAACTCACAGTAGTTTCTGCTCCAAGAATAGTTTTCTTAAAGCTATCTCTAGATTTCAAATCTAAAACATCATTTAAGGCTATTAATAATGAATCTGCTCCAATTATTACCCGTTCAACTTTTGCTTTTAATGGATTTAATGTTTCACCTACAGAGGTAAATATATCTGATTCCACCTCACCTTTTAAATAATCTCCTGATACAGCTTTATCTCCGACATAACTTGGAATAATTGCCAAAGACTCGCCACCAATAATACTTGTTGAGTAAATCTTAGCAATACTGTTTTTTGAAAATTGAAAATCATTATCTAAAGCTATTTTTACTACTAATTTGCCTCTTTTGATACTATCTGTATTAAAATTAATTTCTGACACCTTTCCAACCTGCAAACCATTAATACTAACTGTACTTGCTTTGTTTAATCCTTGTATATTGTCATATTCTATGTAGAAAACTCTTGAAGTAGGTTCTAATAAGTTTTGACCTTTAAGAAAATTAAAGCCCCAGTAGCCCAAACATAAAATTAGAACTACAGCAATACCTGTTTTTAACTCTTTAGACATTTTATTTAATTTTATTTACAATAATAATATTATTGTATACAATAATACTATTATTTTCTGTTAGTTAGCAGTAAAAATAGTTATTTCAAAACCTTTGAGAGAGATGTTTTTTCACCATTCTCAAAGACAGCAATATAGGCATCTGAAAATCCTTTTTTCTTTGCTTTTAATAAAGCATTTTTCACTTCTTTATAATCAGATGTGATTCCGTAATAATATTTATAATAAGACCCAACCTTAACTCTCTGAATATTTTTTAAACCCCTAAAGTTATATGATTTAACTTTAATTTTATTTTTACTAGAAGAAATTTGAATTTTAAAAATTACTTCCTTTTCTATTTTAGTTTCGCTAGAAGAGGGAGTGATTGTTATTGATTCATCACTATTTTCATATTGATTAACAACAACTGTATTCGCCTTTAATTGATGGTAATATTTTGTAATTGACTTAGCTATTTCTTTAGCCATTTTCTGCTGACCTGCTTTGGAATTTAAAAATTTTCCTTCATTTTTATTTGTAAGAAATCCTAATTCAATTAAAACACTAGGCATATAGGTTTGATGTAAAACCACAAAGCCCGCTTGTTTTACACCTCTATTCTTCCTTTTTAAATTCTGAGAAAAATTTTGTTGAATGTCTGCTGCCAAAGAAAAACTTTTATCAAGATTCTCTTCTTGTAAAAGAGTTAATCCTAAAACAGATTCTTGAGAATTAGGATCAAAACCATCATATCTTTCTTTGAAATTTTTTTCAAGAGAAATTACAGCATTTTCACGCTTAGCTACTTCAAAATTTCTTTTATTAGCATGAAGCCCTAAAACAAAAGTACCTGCACCGTATGCATTAGACGTGTGAGAATCACAATGAACAGAAACAAATAAATTTGCTTTTGCTTTATTAGCAATTTCACCTCTTTTCCACAAATTAATTAAGATATCTTTATCCCTTGTCAGAATAACTTTTATACCCTCTATTTTTTTTAACTCTAGCTGTATTTCTTTAACAACTTTTAACGCTATATTTTTTTCTCGATACCCATTTCCAATATTGCCAGGATCATTACCTCCGTGCCCAGCATCTAAAACAACTATAAATTTATCATTTTGAGAAATAGATTCAAATGGATTAGAAAAAAGAAAGTATAAAACAAAAAAGAACACCAAATATCTCATGGAATCAAATTTGCTGATGTATATAAGTTCTTTGTTCAAAATTTAACTAATTTTGGCTTTTCAAATTTGGTGCTTCAGTTATTGAAGCATATTTTTACTCATATACAAAAATAGCATATTAAATATTGCAATCAAATCTGTCTTACATACTTTTATTTTTACTCTTATTTTGTTCTCTAACAAAAATAAAATCTCAGGATATTAAGCCCGAGGTAAAACCAATTCCAATAGTTAAAAATGGTAGCTCTCAAAAAGTAAT
This sequence comes from uncultured Flavobacterium sp., assembly GCA_913061465.1. Classification (GTDB taxonomy): domain Bacteria; phylum Bacteroidota; class Bacteroidia; order Flavobacteriales; family Flavobacteriaceae; genus Polaribacter. Next base: position 15,629 of record CAJXSU010000026.1, on the reverse strand, counting down.
ATCATCAGAAAAACAAATAATAAAAAATGACACTTTACTTTTAAAAAAACAAGACAGTATTCAACTTGATACCATAAAACCTAAAGAAGTTATTACAGACTTAATTACACATGTTGCTAAAGATTATACCACACAAAATGCAAAAGATAAAACAGTTACTCTTTACAATGAGGCACATGTAGTTTACACTGATATTGATTTAAAAGCTGGAATCATTATTATAGATTACATAAAAAACACCTTATTTGCCAAAGGAATAAAAGATAGTATAGGATATACCCAAAAACCCGTATTTAAACAAGGTGGGCAAGAATCAGAACAAGATTCTATGCTATATAACTTCAAAACAAAAAAAGCTATTATTTATGGTATTAAAACCAGACAGGAGCCTGGTATGTATGTTTTAGGTGAAAAAGCAAAGCGTGTGAATGATTCTACTATTTATATGCGTAATATTAGATTTACTACTTCAGATAAAGATAATCCAGATTACTATATTGGTGTAAAAAAAGCAAAAGTAGTTCCAAATAAAAAAATTGTAGCAGGTTTAAGTAATCTTGTTATTGCAGATGTACCTACCCCTGTTTTTCTTCCTTTTGCTTATTTCCCAATGGGAAAAAATAGAAGTTCAGGATTTATTTTTCCAGCCATCCAAACAACTACTTCCAATAGAGGAATTGGAATACAAAATGGAGGATATTATTTTGCGGTTAATGACTATGTAGATCTTGAATTATTAGGCGATGTTTATTCTAATGGTAGTTGGGGGTTTAGAGCGCGTTCTCAATATTATCTCCGTTATAAATTCTCTGGAGGTTTCAATTTAAGTTTTGAAAAATTAATTAGAAGTACCAGAGGATTTGACGATTATTCTCAAGCAACAAATTTTAATATTAGATGGAGCCATAGACAAGACCCAAAATCAAGTCCAAATTCAAATTTTGGGGCTTCAGTTAATTTAGGAAGTAGTCAATATTTTAGACAATCACTGAATGAATTTAATAATTCAAACTTTTTAACAAATACGTTTAGCTCCTCTATTTCCTATCAAAAAACATTTACTGGTACTCCATTTAATATGAGTGCCAATGCTACTCATTCTCAGAATACAAATACAGGAACAGTTACTATGGCCCTTCCCTCTCTTCAAGTATCTATGAGTAGAATCTATCCATTTGCTGGTAAAGGGGGTATTAAAAAAAATCCGCTTCAAAAAATAGGATTAACCTACAATATGCAGGGAGAATATAGAATCAATACATCAGAAGACGAATTTTTTACTGCCAAGATGTTTGAAACCGCAAATGCCGGAGTTCAACATAGAGCGGATGCAAGTACCAATATTACCCTGCTAAATTATTTCACCTTATCTCCAAGTATCAACTATCGTGAGGTTTGGAGTTTTAAAAAAGTTAATAAAGACTACGATCCTTCTGTGCAAAACACAGATGGATCTTTTGGAACTGTTGTATCTGATACTCTAAATGGCTTTAGTAACTTTAGAGAGTACAGCTCTAGCTTAAGTCTGTCAACTAATATTTACGGTACCTTTAATTTTAAAAAAGGACGTTTAAAAGCCATAAGACATACCATAAGGCCCTCTGTTTCATTTTCATATAGACCTGATTTTGCAGAAAAATATAACGAAACTGTTCAAAGTAATTTAGAGGGAACAGCGTTTGAAACCTATTCTCCATTTGATAATGGGACAAGTATCTATGGAAAACCAGGTACAGGTTTAAGTAATTCTATAGGGATAACATTAAATAATGTTATTGAAGGAAAATTAGCTCCTGAAGACCCTGATAGTGACGAAGAAGACAGGAAAATAACCATCCTAAATAATTTAAATTTTAGCTCTTCCTATAATATTGCTGCAGATAGTTTACGTTGGTCTCCTGTTAATGCTTCTGCAGGAACAAGACTATTAAAAGATAAGTTAGCTGTTAATTTAAATGCTACTTTGGACCCTTATCAAGTTAACGAAGGTGGTCTGAGAATAAATAAGTATGTAAAAGGGTTGTTCAGATTAACTAGAGCAAGTCTAACAGCTAACTACAGTCTTTCAAGTAGAGACCTCAGTGGAGAAGGAAATGAAAATTCTGGAAATGGTAATCAAATAACCCCTGATGTTCTTGGAAAAAATTTAAATCCTGCCAATAGCCTTGCATCAAACTCCTCAAGTAGTCAAAATAGTGAAGATGAAATTACAGAACTATATAAATCTACGATACCTTGGAATTTAAACTTTGCTTATTCTGCAGCTTACACTAACACTGGAACAGGTAACGCTGGAATTCAATCACACTCATTAATGTTTGGCGGAGATTTTGAATTAACTCCAAAATGGAAAGTTGGTTTTTCCTCTGGATATGATATTGCAAGTGGAGGATTTTCATTTACTAGAATGAATTTCTCTAGAGATTTAGATAGCTGGAAAATGACGTTTAATTGGGTTCCATTTGGAAACAACCAATCCTATGTTTTCTTTATTGGGGTTAAGAGTGGTATATTAAATGACTTAAAATACGAACAAAATAAACCACCAGAAAGGGTATTATTTTAAAACAATTTATTTATGAAAAAAATAATTAAAACCTCAAAAGCACCAGCACCAATTGGGCCATATAATCAGGCCATTTTATCAGGAAACACCTTGTATACCTCAGGGCAAATTGCAATTAATCCATCAACTGGCAAGCTAAATATTACAACTATTGAAGAGGAAACTACTTTAGTTATGGAGAATATGAAAGCTGTCTTGGCTGCAGCTGAAATGACTTTTGAACATGTAATTAAAACCTCAATTTTCATTTCAGATATGGCCAATTTTTCTGAAATTAATAGTATTTATGGAAAGTATTTTGATGAGGATACTGCTCCTGCAAGAGAAACTGTTGAGGTTGCCAACCTTCCCAAATATGTAAATGTAGAAATTAGTATGATTGCCGTTAAATAAAAAAGACTGTCTAAATTAAAGACAGCCTTTCAGGTATTTATTGTATTTATTACTTTTTACAAAGTAGCTGCATATTCAATTAAATCTACAATTTTTGTTGAATATCCTATTTCATTGTCATACCAAGAAACAACTTTTACAAAATTATCATTTAAAGCAATTCCAGCTCCTGCATCGAATACAGAGGTTCTGGTTTCTCCTATAAAATCTTGCGAAACAACTAGGTCTTCTGTATATCCTAAAACACCTTTCATTGGACCACTTTCTGAAGCCGATTTCATTGCTAAACAAATATCTTCATAAGAAGCTGGTTTCTCTAATTTTACAGTTAAGTCTACAACAGAAACATCCATAGTAGGGACTCTAAAAGCCATTCCAGTTAATTTCCCATCCATTGATGGTATTACTTTACCTACTGCTTTTGCTGCCCCTGTAGATGATGGAATGATATTATGAATAGATGAACGACCACCTCTCCAATCTTTCACAGAAGGACCATCTACGGTTTTTTGAGTAGCAGTAGCTGCATGAACTGTAGTCATTAGACCTTCAACTATACCAAAATTATCATTTAATACTTTTGTTATTGGAGCTAAACAATTGGTCGTACACGAAGCATTAGAAAAAATCTTCTGATCAGCTTTTAATTCTGTATTGTTAACTCCCATTACAAACATGGGTGTGTGATCTTTTGATGGCGCAGATAATACTACTTTTTTAGCACCAGCTTCTAGGTGTTTACCGGCGGTATCCTCAGTTAAAAAGAAACCAGTAGACTCAATTACATATTCAGCTCCTACCTCATCCCATTTTAAATTCGCTGGATCTCTTTCAGCAGTAATTCTAATTAAATTCCCATTAACTAGTAACTTACCGTCTTTTACTTCTACATCTCCATCAAACTGTCCGTGAACAGAATCGTATTTTAGCATGTATGCAAGATATTCTACATCAAGTAAATCATTAATTCCTACAATTTGAATATTAGATCTTTTGATTGCTGATCTAAATGCTAATCTTCCTATTCTACCAAAACCGTTAATTCCTATTTTAATCATTTTTTTTATTTAATTGTTTGTAATTATGTTGACATGATGTCAGATACCCTTAGGAGTTCATTATTTATAGAATGACCTCCAGTTATTGCTTCTTCTAAATCTGTTGTTATAACTTTATTATCTTTGAGACCAACCATAAGATTGGTTTTATTATCTATCAATACTTCTACTGCTTTTACACCAAGTCTACTTGCCAAAACCCTATCAAAACATGAAGGGGAACCTCCTCTTTGCATGTGACCTAAAACAGAAACTCTTACATCATATTCTGGCATATTATCTTCAACATACTTAGCCAATTCAAAAACGTTTCTCCCTGACTTATCTCCTTCAGCTACAACAACAATACTTGATGATTTTCCAGACTTTCTACTTTTAATTAAAGATTCTAACAATCTATCTAAACCAAGATTTTCTTCTGGAATTAATATTTCCTCTGCACCGGCACCAACTCCTGCATTTAAAGCTATAAACCCAGCATCTCTACCCATTACTTCCACAAAAAACAATCTATTGTGTGAAGAGGCAGTATCTCTAATTTTATCAATAGCCTCAACTGCAGTATTTAATGCTGTATCGTAACCTAAGGTATGTGAAGTTCCAAAAATATCGTTATCAATAGTTCCTGGTATTCCTATCACAGGAAAATTATATTCTTTATTAAAGATAACTCCACCAGTGAAAGATCCATCTCCACCTATAACAACAAGCCCATCAATATTTTGTTTAATTAAATTTTTATGGGCTTTTTTTCTTCCTTCAGAAGTCCTAAACTCATCAGATCTGGCAGATTTTAAAATTGTACCTCCCTTATTAATGATATTATTAACACTCCGTGCTGTAAGTGAAGTAAAATCTCCTTCAATCATCCCTTGATACCCTCTATAAATCCCAATACATTCTATTTTATAGTAGGCACAAGTCCTTACTACTGATCGAATTGCAGCATTCATTCCAGGAGAATCTCCCCCAGATGTCATAACAGCTAATTTGTTGATTTTTTTCATAATTTCATTGTAAAAATACTTATTAATAGTTACTTAGAGTAATAAAAAAACGAAAACGATTTCGATTAGTTTATCGCAAAAACAGCAATAAATATTATGTTTTTTAAGTTGTAAATAGCTTACTAAATTAAGCGAAATTATTTTAATTAATTATTTCCCTTGAAGTTTAAAAGTGTTTGATGAGACGAATTAATGGAGTCTTTCGTTTGAATCACTTTTTTGTTTCCCTTTCTCTTCTTTTTTAAACCAATCTTTTTTAATAAATCTGATAAAGAGTTAAAGTTCACCTGATAAGAAAGACCTATTCCTTGGGTATAGCCCTCCTCTTGGGAAGAATACTGAATTTCATTTTGTCTGTTAAAAATAACACTTCTGAAATTTCCAGTATCATTCAACAAAACCTCAACTTTTACTTCACCCACGACACTTGATTGTGTTTGAGCACCAACTGGCACACCTACTTTACCGTTTACAATAACATTTTTACTTATTTGAGTTGTTACTGAAACATCAAATTGATCATCATTAATTAGGTCGTCTTGAGGGTTTTGAACACCTCCAGAGGAATAACCTAAATCTAATCTAACTTTATTACTACTAATGATATCTGAGAGAATAGAACCTACCGCATTGGATGTAGTTCCAGTTAATAACTCAGTTCCATTAATGTTTCCACCATTTGGATTTGCAAAAGTTCCAGCTGCCAATAAGGTTAAAAACTGACGCATTTTTGAATTCACATCGTTGTCGTTTAATACAAAATCTAATTCTGAGGCAATTGTTGAGTTTGAGTTCTGAATTTCAATATCAAAATCTTGTTTTGAATTAAATAGGCTTCCTGAAATATTAGTAATCAAATCTACAGGTATTTTTCTGTTTGTATTAAAATTTTCTAGTAAAACTGCAGGGTTTGCATTAGTTGTGTAAACCGCTGTAACATTTAAATTTGCTTCATATGGATTTCCACTCCAAGAGATGGTTCCTCCTTTTAAAATTACAAAAGGCTTATTAATTATTCCTCCATATTTAAAGTTGTAAACACCATTATCTATTGTATAATCTCCAAACATAGCAAATTTACCATTGGTGTTAATTTCTATTTTTAGATCTCCCAAACCACGACCACTAAGTTCACTACCATTTACTTCATCGATAACAATCTGTGCCTTTGCATCTTTGGTAACCTCTAAATCAATATTTAGAGAAACCCCTTCAATGGCATCAATGGCAAGTTTCTCTTGTAATTCTTCTAATGTTTTTTCAGATTTAAAATGTATTAATCGGTAAGTATCTATAGAGGCAATATCTTTCAAAGGAATTACAAAGTTGGTGTTAGGCATTGTTTTCGCATTTACATCAATAGTTAAATTATTTGTAAGACCTGTTATACTTGCGTTTCCTTTTATAAACCCAGTGCCATAATACAATGCTTCTTCAGAGTTTTCAGTATCTAAAATTAATAAATTGGGTGTATCTACATCTATATCTAATGACCATAAATCAAAATTTTGGTGTGTTATTGTACCCTCTAAAAATCCAGTAGTTTGATGCTTAGTATCAATTAAATTTATATTCTTAAACTCAAAAGATTGCCCATTCAAACCAATACTTGCATTACCATCAAAATCATAATCTGTATTTAAGTATGGAAATTGTAATCCTGCATTTTCTAAAACCAAATCACCATCCATATCCGGATTCCTTAAAAAACCTTTTAAGGTAAAATTACCAGAAGTAACACCTCTTATTTTAGATAAAACATTCTCCCCTAGAGGACTAAAAGCGTCTAGTTGAAATTCTTCTAAATTAACAGTTACATCAATTTTAGGTCTTGTTTCTGTAAAATCTAAAGAACCTAATGCAGAGATACTTTTTACTTTTTCCCTATCTAAAGAAAAATTAACATCATATTTTTTATAAGAACTTTCACCTTCAATATTTAATTTTAAGTCACCTTGATAGAAATTATTAATTTTAAAATTTTTAACTGACAAATTCCCTTTAGGGCCATAAATCCCATCTATTTGAGAAATATTTATAGTACCATCTAATTGTCCTCGTAACTTTAAACTATCAATTTCTGGTAAAAAACTTTTTAAATACACATTTGTAAAATCAACATCAATTTCTTTGTAGATAGAGTCTCTTAAAATTCCTTTAAAATTAATTTCCTGCTCTTTAGATTTTAATGTGAAGGGTGAAAAAACATATTCATTAGACTTGAGATCAAAAGTAAGTTTATTGTTAGGATTGTTTTCAGGATTTAAATTCCAAATATTATCCATATAATTAAATGTTGATTTTTCAATACCAAGAACAGATTTTTTGTCTTTATTTATGGTGTAATAAAAATCTAAATTAAATTTCTCTTTCTCTGAGTCACCTCCCTTAAAATTAGATTTAAAAAATAATGTATCATTCACGGCTTTGTTAAAAAGTAATAATTTTGATAATGTATAGTGTGGGGTTTTTATACTCGCTGCTCTTAAAGAGGAATCATAAAAATTTCTTTTATTATCTGTATCTAAAAATAAAGAGTCTATTGTTGTTCCATAAGCAGTAATTTTGGGGGAATTAACTTTTAATTTCAATTGGTTTTTATTGGCCTTTATCGTTCCCTTAATTTTAGTGTTAGCCGCTATTGAAATTTCAGGAAAGAACACATCAACAATTTGGTTATATATAACAAAATCAAAATTTAAAAACTGATCTAAGGAAACTTCAAAAGGTGTGTAATTTGAATACATACTTCCTAATGCATTTTGTGCAAGAGATAACAATTCTTCAAACTTAAAGTTTCCAATTAATTCTCCTTTAATAATATCCTCAGAATCTATTCTAATTTGTCTAATATTTTCTTTTATTTTTGAAAAAATCAAAAACTGCTTGAATGGATAAATACTTCTTTCATTTGTATAAATAATATTTTTAAAATTTGCAATTCCTACAATATTCTCCAACTTATTTCCTTTCAAATCTAAATCTATTAACCCCTTAAGTTCTGAAATACTATCTCTTTTAAAAAGATTTAATGCTCTTAAATTTGCGTAGTTGATCGTGGCTTTAAAATCGAACTTATTTATCACCTCAGATAAATCTGCTAAACCCTCGAAAGTACCTTTCAGGTTAACATCATTAGAAGCTAACTTTCCATTAAATAAATTATCTTGATACAATCCATTAATACTAATATTTTTATAATTGTACTCATTGAATTTTATTTCATAAATCTCTCCAACTAGTTTTGTGTTTCTATTTCCTGTTCTGAATCCAAGACCATCCACTTCGCCTTCAAAAGAAACGCTTCCAAATGAACTATCTTCAAAAAAATCACCTAAATCAAACCTATCTAAAACAATCTCACCCTTGTAAATAGCCTCATCCATACTTTTGAAATTATTCAACTCCAAATCTGAAACTATACTTCCTATTTCAGAATTCACCTTTAGGGCTGCCTCTATAGCACTAGGTGTAATTTTTGTATATCCTGAGATTGAGAACTCACCTAATTTTATTAATTCTTTTGGAAGATTATTTTCCAAAAGATTGGGTAGTAAGTTTTTTAACTTAAAATAGTCTAAGGAGAATTCTTCTAAATTAGAAGATAAATAAAACTCTGCTTGTTGTACAGCATTTATTAAGTTCATATCACCCAAAATTCTAATTCCATTGTCCGAGTTAAGTTTAAAGTTTTCTAAAGAAAAATTATTCAAAGAACCTCTTAGAGAGGTTTCAAACCTTAAGATATCATTTCCTTTAATCTCTTTATAAAGCTTGTTTAAATCTGTAGTTGACAAAAAACTATTCTTAAAATCTGCGTTTATATAAACTAATTCATTGAACTTACTTAAGTTTTTTCTATCATAATTAAAATCTATTTCTGTTTTTATTGTTGAAGATTTTGTTTGAATAGTAGTATTGTAAAACTTCATTTGAGTCTTACTGTAGGTAAAGTCTGTAGTGAGATTAGTTATTTCAAGCCCCCTATTGTCTATAAAATAAAGTCCTCTTATTTTTATGGCAACATTAGGCCCAATAATGGAAAGGTCTTGAAGACTTCCACCACCATGATAGGCAGCAAAATCTAAAGGAACTTCCTTGTTTTCATTTATTTGTTTATAATTTATATCTTCAAAATAAATATTTGAAGAGCTTAACTTAAAAGGGTTAGACTTTGGGTCTTTAGGGTTATCAGTTTCAAATTTATCGACAAAAACCGTTAAGTTATCACTTTGTTCATCTTCATATTTTTTTACATTCACATAAACACCTTTTAGAGATGTGCTTTTTAATTGAATGTTATTTTCTAAAATTCTTTTAACATCCAAAAGAGATGACCTCAATCTTTCTACAAAGATTAAAGTATCTTGATGATGATCTTTTATCTCTATACCTTTCAAATAAACAGATCCAAGTAAGGAAAGATCTACTTTTTTTATCTCTAAATTAGTTCCAAAATCTTTGTTTAAGTTATCTGTTACAATTCTGGCTAGTTTTGTCTGAACAGATGGAATTGAAAAAATTATAACAAGAAATACCAAGAATATTGCAAGGTACTTCAACAACTTGAGCAGTATTTTTCCAGTTTTTTTGATTTCAGTAGTATTAAATGTTTAAAAACTTTACTTAATAACGTAAAAATAAAGCCTTTCTATACAAAGAACGATAAAATTAATAAACTAATAAATTTCTCATATAAAAAGAAATATACTATTTATAATAGTTAGTTTTGTTCTCATCATTAAATGACTACTAAAAAAATATACATATTAGGAATAGAATCCTCTTGTGATGACACGAGTGCTTCTGTTATTTGCGATGGTATAGTCCTAAGTAATATTGTAGCCAATCAAGAAATACATGCAAAATATGGAGGTGTTGTTCCTGAATTAGCCTCAAGAGCTCATCAACAAAATATAGTCCCTGTTGTTCAACAAGCCATTGAACAAGCTGGTATCACTAAAGAAGACTTACATGCCATTTCTTTTACTAAAGGACCGGGTCTAATGGGGTCTTTGCTAGTTGGTACTTCATTTGCAAAATCATTAGCTTTAGGTTTAGACATCCCATTGATAGATGTAAATCATATGAAAGCACATATTCTAGCTCATTTTATAGAAGAGAAAGATACTGACTTTCCTCCTTTTCCATTTGTTTGTCTGACCATTAGTGGAGGTCATACGCAAATTGTAAAAGTGTCTGATCATTTTACATTTGAAATTTTAGGTGAAACTATAGACGACGCTGTTGGTGAAGCTTTTGACAAATCTGCAAAAATATTAGGCTTACCGTATCCAGGGGGTCCATTAGTTGATAAATATGCACAACAAGGAAATCCTAAAAAGTTTTCATTTACAAAACCAAAAGTGGGTGATTTAGATTTTAGTTTTAGTGGTTTAAAAACAGGAATACTTTATTTTATTCAAAAAAATCTAAAAGAAAACCCAAACTTTATTGAAGAAAATTTATTTGACATCTGCGCTTCCATTCAGCACACCATTGTTGAAATTTTAATTGAAAAATTAAAGAATACAGTAAAACTAACAGGTATTAAACATATAGCTATTGCCGGAGGGGTTTCTGCAAATTCTGAGATTAGAAAAAGATTACAACTGGCCCAAAAACACTGGGGCTGGACTACTTATGTTCCAAAATTTGAGTACACTACAGACAATGCTGCAATGATCGCTATAACTGGATATTTAAAATATAAGAGTGAAAAATATGCAGACATCTCAGTGAAAGCAGTAGCTCGACTAAAAGTTTCAGAATAAAATTAGAAACTATATATGAATTCCTTCTGAAGTTTATCCAAATAACTCGTTTAATACTTTTGCTAATCGAAGACCACCTTTTCTTAATTGAATTTTTACTGTTGAAAAATGGTCATACATATATTTGTAGCTTAAATTTTGATCAATTTTCGCGGAGTCATATACCTTCATTGAAAGTTCTCTGGACTCATTAACCCAATCTATAACTGTCCCTTTTTGAATAGCTTTTTTTTGATTTTTTGAAAAATAATCTAAATTCGTTGACAACTCAGTATAAGTCATATTATAAGACTCAATCATTTTTGTATCCCAAACAGAATGTAGGTTTGTTTTCCCTCTAAACCACTTGACTTTTATCATATTTCCTCCTCTATCTTCTGCTCTTCCAGTATGTAAAGGCTGATGTAAATCTCCTATTAGGTGAACTAATAGTTTCAAGTGAAATATTTTATCTTCATTATTAGATTTGGGATCTAAGATTATTTGCTGGCATATTTTAATTCCTTGAACTAGGTCTCCTTTTGGGTTTTTCTCTGATATTTCGTAGGTTTCTCCAACTTTAAAATTGACATAATGCCAGGAACTATATTTTCTGAATGAATTATCAGATTTGATTTCATCTGCAAAAGTAGATATCGTTGCTAAACCCTCTCCTTTTAATAATTTTTCGATATTTCTTTTTGCTTTCTTTGTTAAATGATTATTAGCTATTTCTCCAACCACTCTATGACCCGTTTGCCCCCAGAATGGCCTGTTATTTGTTGCTAAAGAAGCTACTCCTAAGAACAGAAAAAAAATTAAAATTTTATCTCTCAACATAATGTTTTGTTTTATCAAATAGCTAAGATAAAAAATTGTGGGTGTAAAATTTAAATACTAACATATTAATATAAAAAGCTATCTATTTTTTCTTAATTAGAAAAATTCCATTAACATTTCTTTAAGATTTTTTAAAAGTGAGAACTCGTATCTTTAATTAATTATACATCAATTAAACCACTACTCATGAAACAAATCTTTACCATACTATTTACAATAATCTCATTTTCTTTATTCTCCCAAGAATTCTCAATGGATTTGGTTAAAAATATGACCCCAAGAAATATTGGTCCTGGAGGTATGAGTGGTCGAGTAACATCTATTGATGTTGTGAATTCAAATCCAGATATTATGTACGTGGGAACAGCTTCTGGAGGCCTATGGAAATCTACTTCTGGAGGCATTAAATGGGATCCGATTTTTGACAAAGAAATAACTGCTTCCATTGGTGCAGTTGCCATTCAGCAATCTAATCCAAGTGTTATTTGGGCAGGAACTGGAGAAGGAAATCCAAGAAATAGTTTAAATGGTGGTTATGGTATTTATAAATCTTTAGATGGTGGAAAAAACTGGATGCCCATGGGACTTCAAAAAACCCGTCACATTCATAGAATTATCATCGATCCAACAAATCCAAATACGGTATATGTTGGGGCTATAGGATCTCCCTGGGGAGAACATAAAGAAAGAGGTGTCTATAAAACCACAGATGGTGGAAAAACATGGAAACAGATACTATACAATAACATTAAAACTGGTGTTGCAGATTTGGTGATGGATCCTTCAAATCCAAACAAATTAATTGCTGCTATGTGGGAACACAAACGCGATCCTTGGTTTTTTAAATCTGGTGGCGAAGGCAGTGGGTTGTATATTACTCATGATGGAGGTGATACTTGGAAAGAAATAACCGAAAAAGAAGGGTTTCCAAAAGGGGAGTTAGGAAGAATTGGAGTTGCTATTTCAAGAAGCAATCCAAATGTTGTTTACGCTTTGGTAGAAGCTAAAAAGAATGCACTCTATAAAAGTGAAGATGGTGGATTTAAGTGGAAAAAAATAAATGATAAACCGGGTATCGGGAATAGACCTTTTTATTATTCGGAAATTTATGTGGATCCTCAAAATGAAAACAGAATTTATACTGTATTTACTTATGTGAATGTTTCTGATGATGGTGGGAAAAACTTTAAAGAATTAATGCCTGCCTATGGAGTTTCAAATGGGGTTCACCCAGATCATCATGCATGGTGGATTCATCCTAAGGATGGATCTTTTATGATTGATGGAAATGATGGAGGTATGAACATCACTAAAGATAAAGGGGCTACTTGGCGTTTTATTGGTAATTTACCTGTTGCTCAATTTTATCATATTAATGTAGACAATGAGTATCCTTACAATGTTTATGGGGGAATGCAAGACAATGGTTCTTGGAGAGGTCCTGCATACGTTTGGAAAGCCCAAGGAATTAGAAATTCATATTGGCAAGAAATTAGTTTTGGAGATGGCTTTGATGTGGTTCCAGATAAAGATGATTCACGATACGGTTGGTCTATGAGTCAGCAGGGTTCTGTTGTTAGATATGACTACATCACAGGAAATAATTATTCTGTAAAACCTACTCATCCAGACCCTAATGTAACATTACGTTTTAATTGGAATGCCGCCATTAATATGGACCCATTTGATCATAGTACTTTATATTTTGGAAGCCAATTTGTTCATAAATCTACAGACAAAGGACTTACTTGGACGATTATCTCTGATGATTTAACTACTAATGATAAAGAAAAACAAAAGCAAGGTGAAAGTGGCGGATTAACTATGGATGCAACAGGTGCAGAAAACCATACTACAATACTAGTCATAGAACCCTCAGAAGTTGAACAAAATATGCTTTGGGCTGGTTCTGATGATGGTAGAGTTCATGTAACAAAAAATGGTGGCTCAACTTGGACGGATGTTAGTGCTAATATCCCAGGATTACCAAAAGGAAGTTGGATAGCACAAATTAAAGCTTCCAATAAAAACAAAGGAGAAGCTTTGTTAATTGCCAACGATTACAGGCGTTTTAACTACACACCTTATGCCTACAGAACAAAAGATTATGGAACTACATGGTCTCGTATTGTTGATGGAAATGATGTAAAAAGCTATGCTCTAAGTATTGTTGAAGATCCTATCAATGCGAACTTACTATTCCTAGGAACTGACGATGGTTTATATATCTCTCTTAACGCAGGTAACAAATGGGCTAAATGGACTGCTGGTTTCCCTACAGTTTCTACTAAAGATTTAGTAATACAACCTAGAGAACATGATTTAGTAATAGGTACGTTTGGAAGAGCGGCATGGGTTTTAGATGACATAAGACCTTTACGTGCCTTGGCCAATGGAAATGTGCTAAATAAGAAACTTCAGTTATTCACACCCCCTACAGCATATCAAGCAGCCTATCAACAACCCACAGGGAGTCGATTTGGTGGAGATGCTTTATTTAATGGCGAAAACAAACGTTCTGGAGCCATGATTTCATATTACATAAACAGACCAACAGCAGCCGCTAAAGAAAATAAGAAAGAAAAGGAGACTGTAAGAAAAAAGAAACGAAAAGGAACTAAAAAAATGGAAGCACCTGTTGTTAAAAAAGAGTTGGCTTCTGAAGTAAAATTTGATTCTATAAAATTAGAAATTTTTGAAGGCTCCCGTTTAATTAGAACCTTACATCAAAAAGCACCAAAAGAGAACGGTATTCATAGAATTTATTGGTATACAAACGAAAAAGGTGCAGATAGACCCTCAAGAAAAATCAGAAAAAGAACCAATGAGCCTAGGGGTGTTTCTGTAAAACCTGGCATCTATAATTTAAAAATGTCTTTTGGAGATCAAACTTCAGAAAGCAGTATAAAAGTTGAGTTTGATCCTAGATTGGAGATGTCTAAAGAAGCCATTACAGAAATCTACAATACTAGTAAAGAAATGGAAAAAGATCAGCAATTAATGGCTGATGTAGTAAAACAATTAGTAGAAAGTAAAAATACGGCTAGTGTATTTAAGAAAAATCTTACGAAAGAGGACAAAAAGAGTTACAAAGATCAAATTAAGGCATCTAAAGACATTATCACAAAAATAGATAAGCTTATTGCTGTATTTATAGGAAGTGTAGACAAACGCCAAGGAATTACTAGAAATCCAGAAGTAACCGTAAGTAGACGTTACTCCTCTGCAAGAAGATATGTAGGGAGTAGGTTTGGTCATTTAACAACTACTGAAAAGCAATTAATCAGCCAATACAAAAAGGCATTAAAGGAAGCTATAAGCCAAACTAATGCTTTTTTTGAGACAGATTGGAAGGTGTATAAGACAACATTAGAAACTATTCGTATATCTCCTTTTAAACAAGTGCAGAAGTTTTAATACTAAAAGCGAAGTTGAAAAACTTCGCTTTTTTTATGCTCCTATTTTAGTACTTTAGCTAAAATCAAAATTATGGGACAACCACTTTTCACCAATGATGCAATCGTATTTGGAATTCTAATGATTTCATTGGGGTTTGTATTTTACACAGAATCTAAAACTAGTGGCTTTTGGTATCAATTTTATAAAGTAGTACCTGGATTATTTATGGCCTATTTTATACCAGCCATATTTACCACTATTGGTGCTATTGCGCCAGCTTGGGAAACCACTAACGCTAGTGGAGAAGTTGTAAAAGGAAGTTCTCAATTATACTATATTGCCAGTAGATTTTTACTACCTGCTGCACTAGTATTAATGACATTAAGTATAGATTTAAAAGCTATTTTTAATTTAGGCTCTAAAGCATTAATTATGTTTTTTACGGGTACTGTGGGTATTATTATCGGTGGACCTATTGCCATCTTATTAATTTCTCTAGTATCTCCAGAAACCGTAGGTGGAGCAGATTTTGATGCCGTTTGGCGAGGTCTTTCTACACTGGCCGGAAGTTGGATTGGTGGAGGTGCCAACCAAACTGCTATGTTAGAAATTT
>CAJXSU010000025.1 GCA_913061465.1 uncultured Flavobacterium sp. | reverse complement strand
TTCCAGGATGATCAAAATAAGAAAGTGAAAGGTTTTGACCGTATAAATAATAATAGGCGTCCTGGGGCATTAGTCCTATAAAAGGTAATAAAATAAATCGGAATAATTGAAACCCTAGGACCCAGGAAATTGCAGCATTATTTTTTAAAAATGAAGTAATTTCTTTCAATTTATTAATTTTTTTTTAAAGATTTACAAGTTTTCGTTTAGTAAATCTGGTCTAATTTGTTGAGTCCGTTCATATGCTTTTTCAGATCGCCATTCGTCTATTTTAGGGAAATTACCAGACAATAAAATTTCAGGTACTTTCATCCCTTCATAATTTGAGGGTCTTGTATACACAGGTGGAGATAATAAATTATCTTGAAAAGAGTCAGTTAATGCAGAGGTTTCATCTCCAATAACCCCCGGAATCAAGCGCACTATGCTGTCTACTAAAACAGCTGCAGCTAATTCTCCACCGGTTAAAACATAGTCTCCAATAGAAATTTCTTTTGTAATATATTTATCTCGAACTCTTTGATCTACTCCTTTGTAATGACCAGTCAGAATGATAATATTTTTTTGAAGAGATAGTGTGTTTGCCGTAGATTGGTTTAATGTTTTTGCATCTGGAGTCATATAAATTATTTCATCATAAACTCGTTGGGCCTTTAATTCATCGATACATTTAGAAATTGGCTCAATCATCAATACCATTCCTGCACCACCTCCAAATTGAGTATCATCAATTTGTTTGTAATTTCCTAGACCGAAGGTTCTTAAATCATGAATCACAATTTCTGCCAGACCTTTTTCTTTTGCTCTCTTTACTATAGAATGATTGAAAGGGCTTTCTAATAAATTTGGTGCTGCTGAAATTATATCTATATGCATAGGTGCAAATGTACAAGAAATGTTGGTTTTAAAAGATTAAAAGGAGAGAGCTTATCGCTTTTTAAAACTACAAAAAATAAAATTCTGAATAGTATCAAATGGAGTTTGATGGTTTTTAATAAAAGATTTTACTAATTCAAATTTAGAATTAAAAGTTTCTTGCATTTTATTTCTTGAATATTGAGTAATTTCTAAACCACTACATTTTAGTGGTCCATCATTTGAAAAAGTTCCTATAATTAGATTTTTTGTTACATGTTTTTCAGTTATTAAAACGTACGTTTTTATATCGTTTCCTTTTGTTAGAAAATGAAAAGCTGCACGATCATGCCATACATCATAGTTTTTTTCTGGTTTAAAGTCAATAATATTTGAAACTATCCAAGTGATTTTAGCTGCATTTGTTCCTAAACGATCTTTGGCTCTTTCTAACGCTTTATTAGAAATATCTAAAACAGAAATATTGGTGTAGCCGTCCTCTAATAAAAAATCTACTAAAAAACTATCACCTCCACCAATGTCTATGATGCTTGCATCTTTATTTAATTTTAAAGATTGAATAAAATCAAGAGAATCTTTGGGTATTTTTTGAGTCCAGCTTACTTGTTCTTGTGTTTTGGTTTCATAAACAGTTTCCCAATGTTTTTTGATATTAAAAGTCATATAAAAAATTTATGATGATGATAAGGTGTTTAATTAGTTATTTACACAAACCTACTTATAATAATTCAATTGCTGCTTCTGCGCAACGTTCACCATCCATAGCTGCAGAAACTATGCCTCCAGCATAGCCTCCACCTTCACCACAAGGGAATAACCCTTTAATCTCAGGATGTTCTAAATTATCTTTTCTAGGGATGTTTACTGGAGAAGAAGTTCTGGATTCTACCCCTACAATATTTGCTTCATTTGTGTAATAGCCATGCATTTTTTTTCCGAAAGCATCAAAACCTTTTCGTAAGCGATTTCCAATCAATTTAGGTAATAGAGAATGCATAGGAGCTGAGTTCAATCCTGGTTGATAAGAGCTGTCGTTTAAATTTTGAGATATTTTTCCATCGACAAAATCTACTAACCTCTGGGCAGGTGCACTTTGTGTTCTTCCTCCAGATGTAAAGGCAAGACGCTCCAAATTCTTTTGATATTCTAGGCCTTTTAATGGACCAAATTGGTCATATTTAGGAATGTCTTTATCTACATTTATTTCTACAACTATGCCCGAGTTGGCAAATTTGTTGTTTCGTCTCGATGGAGACATGCCATTAACAACTACCTCACCACTAGATGTTGCAGCAGGAACTATAAAGCCTCCAGGGCACATGCAGAAAGAATATACCCCTCTATTATTTACTTGATGAACAAGGCTATATGCAGCAGCTGGTAAAAGTTCATCTCTAACACCTTTGCAACTATATTGAATGCTGTCTATAATTTCTTGTGGATGCTCTACACGAACTCCCATAGCAAATGACTTTGCTTTAAGTGCTATATTTTTTTTGTGTAATAATTCATAAATATCTCTAGCCGAATGACCAGTAGCTAAAATAACTGAGTTCACAGTTAATTCATTATTATTTTCTAATCGGATGGCAACTAATTTATTGTTCTTGATAACAAAATCTGATACTTTCGAGTTAAAATGAATTTCACCACCAAAATTTAGGATAGTTTCTCTAATATTTTGAATAATTTTTGGAAGCTTATTGGTTCCAATATGCGGGTGTGCATCAATTAAGATTTGGTCTGTTGCTCCATGGTAAACTAGATTTTCAAAAATACGCCTAACATCTCCTCTTTTTAAACTTCTTGTATACAATTTTCCATCAGAATAAGTTCCAGCCCCACCTTCACCAAAGCAATAATTAGAATTATCATTAACAATGTGATCTCTATTTATAGCTTTAATATCTCTTCTTCGTTCTTGAACATTTTTTCCTCGTTCTAAAACAATGGGTTTGTATCCTAATTCAATACATCGTAATGCTGCATACATACCGGCAGGACCAAAACCAATAATATGAATTTCTTTAGCCTTAGAAATATCTTTATACTCAAAAGAGTATGCTGATTTTTCAGGAATGTTTTCATGAATGTATACTGCTACTTTGTAATTAAAGAAAATTTCTTTTTTTCTGGCATCAATAGATTTTCTGAGTAATTTTATGCCATTAATTTCTTTAGAATCAACTCCAAGTTTTTTTGCAGCTTTATGTAGTAAAGCCCCTTCTTTTTTTTCTTCAATAAGATTAGTTCGGAGCTGAATCTCTTTTATCATAGTACAAACTTACTAGATATATTTTGTTTTTGATGTTCTATTGTCAAAAACAATTTCTTTTGCACAAATAGTTGATAATGTAGAGATAAAGAAACTATTTAAAAGCCGTTATGATCCTATCATTTCCAAAATGATCTTTTTTTAATTGAATATTCTTAAACCCTTTTTCTGCTAATAATTTGATGGTTTCTTTTCCTAAATATTGATTGATTTCAAAGTGTAGTTGGCCATTTTTAATTAAAAATTTCTTAGCTAATTCGGCTATTTTATTATAAAATAAAAGTGGATTTTTATTATCTACAAATAAAGCTAGATGTGGCTCGTTGTTTAATACATTATTTTTTATTTCTTTTTTTTCCAGTTCTCTAACGTAAGGTGGATTAGAGATGATCACATCATAAAGTTTGTCTAAATCATTGGTTTTTAAAATATCTTGATGAACAAAACTGATATCTACGTTATTTAGAAGGGCATTTTTCTTTGCGACACGAAGTGCTTTATTGGAAACATCTAGGGCACTTACTTCTGAGCTAGGAAGCTGTTTTTTTAAAGAAATAGCGATACATCCACTTCCGGTACCAATATCTAATACTTTTAACTGTTTTTCTTTTATGGTTTCATTTTTAGAAGTATTACAAGTTTTTATCAGGGAAACTTTTTTTAAGACCTGTTCAACAAGTTCTTCAGTTTCAGGTCTTGGAATTAAAACCTCTTTATTTACATGAAAGGGTAATCCAAAAAACTCAGTCTTTCCAATAATATATTGTATTGGTATTTCTTGCTCTAATTGTTTAGTTGCAATCTGCATAAGATTGAGTGACTTTTTGTCAATAAGAAAATCTGATTTTAAGACAATATCTATTCTTTTTAAACCCATGTATTCTTCCAATATTAGAAAGAAAAAGGAATCTATTTCTGGTGTAGGGTAAAGATGTTTGAGAGATTTATTAAAATGTGCTCTATATTGTTTTATTGTCATAATTTTCTAATCATCCAAACATCACATGAATAATGACACGTGTTTCCCATGGGGGCATTTATTTGTTTAAAGCCATTCTTTCTATATAATTTTTGAGCTGCGATCATATAAGGCATGGTTTCTAAATAGCATTGTTTGAAACCAAACTCTTTGGCCTTTACCATACATTTCTCAATAATTTGAGCTCCTAACCCTTTTCCTCTGATATCATTTAAAAAGTACATTTTTTGCAATTCGCAGGTATCTTTATCAAAACCATCTAGTTGAGAAACTCCACCACCTCCTAATACAACTCCATTTGATTCTACAACAAAGTAAACGGACTTGTCTTTCTGATAATTTGTGTGCATATCCTCTAATGCTTCATCTTCATAAGCTGTGCCAACTTTAGGGGCTCCCATTTCTAAAATAACGTGTTGAACAATGGTTTTTACTTGATCATTGTCACGAGGTTCTATTTCTCTTATGATATAATCTGTATTTGTCATTTAATCCTTTATTTTTGCCTTTACAAAGTTACTTTTTTTTTGAATCACGAATACTACATAAAAAGATGTCTCGAAATTTCTAAACAAGGAATAGGTACAACTAGACCTAACCCTTCTGTTGGTGCGGTATTGGTAGCTGATGATAAAATCATAGGAGAAGGATTTACTAGTCCTTATGGAGGTAATCATGCTGAAGTAAATGCAATTTCTTCTGTAAAAAATGATGAGGATTTGAAAAAAGCAACGATATATGTGACCTTAGAACCTTGTTCTCATTATGGAAAAACTCCACCCTGTGCAGATTTAATTGTTAAAAGCGGAATTAAAAAAGTAGTGATTGGATGTTTAGATGTAAATAAAATAGTGGCTGGTAGAGGAATTAAAAGACTACAAAATGCAGGTTGTGAGGTAGTTGTTGGTATTTTGGAAAATGAATGTAAAGCTCATCATAAAAGATTTTTTACATTCCATTCAAAAAAGAGGCCTTATATTATTTTAAAATGGGCACAAACCCAAGATGGTTATATCGCTCCAAAGAACAGGGCGAAGCAAGCACCTGTTTGGATCACCCAAAAAGTATCTAGGCAGTTGGTTCATAAATGGAGAAGTGAAGAGCATTCAATTTTAGTGGGTACTACAACTGTTTTAGATGATAATCCAAGTTTAGATGTTCGAAGTTGGAGAGGAGAAAACCCTTTGAGAATAGTCATAGATAAAGATTTAAAAATACCCAAAGAATTAAAGGTTTATGATGGTTCTGTTAAAACAATCTTTATAAATCAAAAAGTTACTAACAGTAATGAAAACCTCTTTTTTGAAAAAATAAACTTTTCTAAACCCATTGCTTATGAAATCTGTAAAGTACTTTTTAAGCATAAAGTTCAATCATTAATAGTAGAAGGAGGAAGAAAAACTATTCAAACTTTTATTAATGAAAATTTATGGGATGAAGCTAGGGTTTTTTCAGGACAATTAACTTTTAAGGAAGGGACAAAGGCTCCAACACTTAGCGTTCCGTTTTTAAATCAAGAAATTCTTATGGGAGACAGTCTAAAAACCTATGTCAATGATTAAAAACATAGTCTTTGATTTTGGAGATATATTCATAAACCTAGATAAGGAGGTTACTTTTAAGAGGTTAAAAGAATTAGGTGTAAAAGGATTTACTGGTGAACTATTGGAGTTAGCCAAACAATATGAAATGGGAATGATAACTACACAAGAGTTTGTGAATACATTTAAAACGTTGTTTCCATCGATTTCAGAAATAAATTTTAAAAATGCCTGGAATTCTATGTTGTTGGATTTCCCTCCTCATAGATTGAGCTTTTTAAAATCACTAGCCAATTCAAAAAAATATCGAATCTTTTTGTTGAGTAATACCAATGATTTACATATTTCTTGGATTAAAAAAACTTGGGGCATAAAATTATTTACAGAATTTAAAAACTGTTTTGAGAAATTTTATCTGTCTCACGAGATACATCTGAGAAAACCGAATAAAGATATTTATGAATTTGTAATTGAATCTAATAAATTAACACCTGAAGAAACATTCTTTATAGACGATACCCAAGAGAATACAATCATGGCCAACAAGCTAGGGATTATAAGTTGGAATTTAAATCCAAATTCTGAGGATGTTGTAGATTTGTTATCCAAAAAAGAATTTAATTAATGGTTTACTTACTTATTAGTATTTGCATCTCAAGTTTTTTATTTGTTATTTTTAAATTATTTGATGTTTTAAAAATCAATACTTTTCAGGCAATTGTTGTAAACTACTTCACGGCTGCCGTGTTAGGTTTTTACTTGTCAAATAATTCGGTTTCTTTCCAAGAAATACCAGATCAACCTTGGTTTTTAGGGGCTTTTTTATTGGGAATTATGTTTATTCTTGTGTTTAATATCATGGCATTAACTTCTCAAAAAAATGGGTTATCGGTAGCATCTGTTTCAAGTAAAATGTCTGTTGTTATAGCTATTGTATTTGGGGTATGGTATTATGAAGAAAGCTTAAGTCTAATAAAATTAACGGGTATTGTACTGGCGCTTGTAGCAGTTTATTTGACTTCATTTAAAGAAAAAAATGGAATAGCCCAAAATAATAAGGATTTCTTATATCCAGTACTTTTATTTTTTGGTTCAGGTGCTATTGATACTAGCTTAAAGTATGTAGAGACATCATTTGTTGCTGAAGGTGGAGTTCCTTTATTTTCTGCCACAATTTTTGGATGTGCTTTTGTTTTGGGTATTATAGTTTTGTTGTATCAAAAAATTATAGGATCATTAAGTTTTGAACTCAAATCTATTTTTGGTGGAATTTTATTAGGAGTACCCAACTATTTTTCAATTGTCTATTTACTCAAGGCATTGAGTACAGAAGGTATGGAGAGTTCTACCGCTTTTACTTTAAACAATGTTGGGATTGTTATTTTGTCAACTCTTTTTGGGTTGTTTATTTTTAATGAAAAACTAATAAGAAAAAATTGGGTTGGAATTAGTGTAGCCGTAGTGAGTATCTTATTAATTATGTCTGTTAATGGATGATTTTTATAAAACTATTACTAAACCCTCAATAGAAACACTATTTAAAGATAGAAATAGTAAATTTTATGGGTATGCATTTCCAGTCACTGATGAGGCTTCTATAAAAGATTTTTTAGAATTTTTAAAAAAGAAACATCATGCTGCTCGTCATTTTTGTTATGCATGGCAATTAGGTCTTGAATCTACTAGATATAGAGCAAATGATGATGGGGAGCCAAATAATTCTGCTGGGATGCCAATTTATGGACAAATTCAATCATTTGAATTAACAAATATACTAGTAGTTTCTGTTCGTTATTTTGGTGGAACAAAACTTGGAGTTGGTGGGTTAATTAATGCGTATAGATCATCAGCGAGACTAGCATTGGAATCTTCAATTATTGAAAAAAAAACAATTAATATATTTTTTCAATTAAATTTTGAGTATGATTTGATGAGTAAAGTGTTGAGAATTATTAAAGAAAATTCAATAATTATTCAGAATCAAAAATTAGAGATTAATTGTGAATTGATTATTTCAGTCAGAAAATCTGATGCAAAAAAAATAGTTAAAATTTTTGATGCTTTTTATAAAGTACAAATAAAATCTTTAGAGATTTAATTTTTCTAAAATGTAATCAGGGCATTTTATTGGTTTGTTTGTTCTCATGTCAATGAAAGCTAAAACAGAATTACCTGTTGATATCTTTTCTTTATTTTGATTATAAATTTCATAATCAAATTCTATTTTCACAAGAGGGGTTTTTTTTAAAAAAACAGAAATACTTAACAGATCATCATATTTTGCAGATTTTAAAAAATTAAAAGAAAGAGAAATTACTGGAAGCATAATGCCATTATTTTCTAAGCCTTTATAGGTAACTCCCAGATTTCTAAGCCATTCGGTTCTTGCGATTTCAAAATACGTCGCATAATTTCCATGATATACAACTCCCATTTGATCGGTTTCTCCATAACGAACACGAATATCTGTAGTAAATTTTTTCAATTTTTTTCAATTTTTTTATAAAAATCATTTTACGCAAAAAATAATTAATAATCAATAGCAATTTGATTTTTTTTTACTAAAATTTATTCACACATTTGTATTGTTTATTTAATTAAGTATGCCCCTATAAAACAAAACAATAAAATTATTAAATTTTCTAACCAAATTTATGACTAAAACTGCTGTTTCGGTTTGGGATGAGTGTCTCTCTTTTATAAAAGATAATATTAAGCCACAGGCTTATAAAACATGGTTTGATCCTATCAAGCCAGTAAAATTATCTGGAGAGTCTTTAACCATTCAAGTTCCAAGTAAGTTTTTTTATGAATGGCTAGAAGAACATTATATAAAACTTTTAAGAGTAGCTTTAGTCAGAGAATTAGGAAAAGATGCTAAATTAATCTACGATGTTCGTATGGAAAATACGTATAGTAGTAATCGTCCCCAAATTGTTAAAATACCTAGTTCGAACAGAGATCCTCTGAAGCCTCAAAAAATAGCAGTACCTCTTGAGGTTAATAAAAGAGAATTAAGGAACCCTTTCGTTATTCCTGGATTACAAAAAGTTAAAATTGAATCTCAATTAAATGCAAATTATAATTTTAAAAACTTTGTAGAAGGAGATTCTAATCGATTGGCTCGTTCTGCTGGAATGGCAGTAGCAAATAAGCCAGGTGGAACTTCTTTCAACCCTTTATTAATTTATGGTGGGGTTGGTTTAGGTAAGACACATTTAGCACATGCTATAGGTGTAGACATCAAAGATAAATATCCCGACAAAACGGTACTATATATTTCATCAGAGAAATTTACACAACAATTTATTGACTCAGTAAAATCTAACACTAGAAATGATTTTATCCATTTTTACCAAATGGTTGATGTTTTATTGATTGATGATGTCCAGTTTCTCTCTGGTAAGGCTGGAACTCAAGATGTTTTTTTTCACATATTTAATCATCTGCATCAAAATGGTAAGCAAGTTATTTTAACCTCAGATAAAGCGCCTGTAGACATGCAAGATATCGAACAACGTTTACTTTCTAGATTTAAATGGGGGCTTTCTGCAGAACTACAATTACCAGATTTCGAAACTCGTATTTCTATCCTTCAAAATAAATTATTCAGAGATGGGGTTGAAATGCCAGAAGAAATTGTTGAATATATTGCGAAAAATATTAAATCTAACGTAAGAGAACTTGAAGGAGTCATAATTTCAATGATTGCCCAGGCTTCTTTTAATAGAAGAGAATTTTCTCTTGAACTTGCCAAACAAATTGTAGATAAGTTTGTGAAAAACACCAAGAAAGAGGTGTCTATTGATTATATTCAAAAAGTTGTGTCAAAGTACTTCGATATGGATGTAGTTACATTACAATCAAAAACTAGAAAAAGACATATTGTTCAGGCTCGTCAGTTGGCAATGTATTTTGCCAAAAGAATGACTAAAACTTCACTAGCAAGTATTGGTTCCCAAATTGGACAAAGAGACCACGCTACAGTTCTTCATGCGTGTAAAACTGTTGATAATTTAACTGAGACAGACAAGCAATTCAGAAAATATGTTGAAGACCTTAGAAAGAAGTTAACTTTTTAATTTCCAACCGTAATATTTTTTAAAATCTATTTTTTTTAAGTTTACAATATGAAAAAAATATTGATGGTTTGTTTGGGAAATATATGTCGTTCTCCTTTGGCTGAGGGTATTCTTAAGTCTAAACTAAATCCTGATTTTTATATTGTTGATTCTGCGGGGACTTCTGCCTATCACATTGGTGAAGTACCTGATCATAGATCTATAGCAATTGCAAAAAAAAATGGGATTGATATTTCAAATCAAAGAGCACGTAAGTTTATTGCAAATGATTTTAATGAGTTTGATTTAATTTATGCAATGGACATAGAAAATTATTACAACATATGTTCCTTGTCTACTAACAAGTCTAACTTATTAAAGGTGAAATTAATTTTAAACGAAATTAATCCTTTAAAAGATTTAAGTGTCCCTGACCCTTACTATGGTGGGGATTATGGTTTTGAAAATGTTTACGAAATGTTAGATAAAGCCTGTAGTATAATAACAAAAAATATTTCATGAAAGGAAAGCTATATTTAATACCAACCACTTTAGGTGAAAATGAACCTTTGGAGGTAATGCCATATTCTGTGAAGACTATAGTAGAATTGTTAGATCATTATATTGTAGAAAATGAAAAATCTGCTAGAAGATTTATAAAAAAAATTACCCCAAAAAAAATACAGTCTTCTTTAATAATGATGAAGTTAGATAAGTATGCTAAAGAAATAGAAACACGCACTTATTTAGATCTTTGTGAACAAGGAGTTTCAATCGGTTTATTATCTGAAGCTGGGGTTCCTGCTGTTGCTGATCCCGGAGCATCTATGGTTAAACTAGCTCATGAAAAAGGAATTCAAGTAGTCCCTTTAGTTGGGCCATCTTCTATTTTAATGGCATTAATGGCTTCTGGATTAAATGGTCAAAACTTCGCCTTTAATGGGTATTTGCCTATAGATAATTCTGAAAGAAAAAAAGAAATTAAAGCGTTAGAAAAATTGTCTAAGGAAAAAAATCAATCTCAAATTTTTATTGAAACACCATATCGAAACGAAAAAATGTTTACAGATTTAAAATCAGTTTTAAGTCCCGGAACATTATTATGTATAGCAATAGACATTTCATTACCTAAAGAATTCATAAAGACCTATACTATTGATCATTGGAAGAGGCAATCACTAGACTTACATAAAAGACCTGCTATATTTATTATTCAGAAATAAAAGGTTTAAATACTTGCTTTTCGATCTCCTTTTATAAAAGATACATCATACCCAGCAAAATCTTTCATGTAGGATTTGATTGAAGATCCGTAGGCATCTGAGCAATTTCTTTGACCATTACTTCGAAGATATTTTTTCACATTACCTGCTCCACTTAAATGAGCTGCAGCTAATATTCCAGATTCTGTAATTTTTATGCCATTTATAGTTTTACCAACACTTCTTCTGATGTCTTTTCTAAGAATCCATTTATTTACTCTACAATAAGCAATAAATACTTGCTCTTGTAATTCAGGATTATGAAGAAAAAGTGTAGTGTTATAAATTTTAAAACGCTCTAAAGTAGTTGAACCAAATTGGTATTTTCCTAGGTACCCTAAAGTGTTTGTAACTCTGTACTTTCCTTGTGATTCTTTAAAAGCTAACGCTTCTTTAAAACCAACGAAGTTTTTATTTAAATATAAAATACTTGTTGAATTTTCAGTGTTTAATGAAAATGATATAGTGGATAAGTTCTTTTCTGGGAACTTATAATGATTAGGGTTTTTAGTAGCACTTACAAATCCTAAAAATAAAATTAATAAAAAAATAATCTTCTTAATATCTTAAAGCTTTTCTGTTTAGCGGGTGCAAAGATACAATTTAAAATATAATACACTGATAATCAGTGTATTTTATTTTATTTAAAATGTAAATAATAAAAATTTATTTAGTTTTTGCTAAGAATATTTAGGTTAAAAGATGATTATATTGAAGAATTTACAATAAAAATGACTTTTAATTCAATTTATGTTTTTTTCTTTTTCAAAAAAATTAGCATAAATTAAAAAAAATTATCTAATGATTCCTTTTCTATTTAACCATTGTTGATATTTAAGGGCATTCTTGTTGTGCTGAGACAAAGTACTTGCAAATTCATGAAACCCAAATTTTGTAACACTAGCACACATGTATATATAGTTGTGTTTTTTATAATTTAGTACTGCATCTATTGATGATATATCTGGCATGGCAATTAAGTTTGGAGGAAGGCCCTTATTTAGGTAGGTGTTAAAAGGAGATGATATTTTTAAATCTTTATATAAAACTCTTTTTACCTGGAAATCGATTCCTTTTTTTTTCTTTAATGCATATATTATTGTTGGATCTGCTTGTAACGGAATGCCTCTTTTAATTCTATTTAAATAAAGACCTGCTACAATTGGTCTTTCAATAATTTTAACGGTTTCTTTCTGAACTATTGAAGCTAAAGTCATTACCTCTTCCTTTGACAGTTTTAATGATGATGCTTTAGTTAATCTATCTGTATTCCAAAACTTGTTATATTCTTTAAATAGTTTGTTTCTGAAATTTTCAGCAGATACATTCCAGTAAAATTCATAGGTATTAGGAATTATAATTCCTAATACAGTGGCTTTGGTGAGTTTATTATCTCTTAAGAAAATAGAATCTTTGAAAACTTCTAAAATTGTAATTGAATCAGCTTCTATTTGTGATGATATCCGTCCTGAAAATTTTTCAAGTGTATCTTGATTGTTAAAAGAAACTTTTACTGGAGTTTGATTGCCGCTTCTGAGAAGATTAATTATATCATTTAAAGACATGTCTTTAGTCAGATTATATTTTCCCGCCTTTGGTTTTGAGAAATTTTTCTGATTTGCCAACCAAATAAATTTAGGTATTTCATAGGTTTCAGAATTTTGTTCCTTATCAATGCTTTTGGATAGTGTTTTTTGAATGTCATCCATAGTATCAAATGACCCGATAAAAATCGTACAATCTTTAGTAATAAATCCACCATAAATAGACTGATAAATATTATAAGATAAAGCCCCACTTAAAATGGTTATAGTTAAAATGAGTAAAAGAATTTTTTGTTTATTCATTAATCAATTGAAATATAAATTCATCGTTAAAGGCTCCATCAATAAAAAGCCAATCTTTTTTTTCTCCAATTTTTTTAAAATTAAAACCTGAAAATAAAGCGATACTTTGTTTATTATCTGGAATAATATTTGCAAAGATTTGATGTAGATTTAATACTTTGAAACAGTAGGGTATGAAAATTGATAATGCATCTGAGGCAAAACCATTTTTTTGATATTTTTTATGAACTAAAATGCCAATTCCTGCTCTATGGTGTTGTGGATTAAAATCAAACAAATCAATCGTTCCAATAGCTTTGTTATTTTTTATTTCTTCAATAATTAACCGCAATTGTTTGACTTCATAAATATCTTGGGAAGAATTTTCTATATACTGCTTCAAGAGAAACTTAGAAAAAGGAACTTGGGTATTGCTAACTTTCCAAAAGTTAGTATCATTTTCTGTAGTATATAAAAAATCTAGATCTTCAGGCTCAAGAGCTCTTAGTCTAACTTTTTTTCCGTGTAAAATTATCATGGTAGAGCTATTTTTCCTTCAAAAACAAATGTTGCAGCTCCTAATAACATAATATTAGTGTAGTTTCCTTTATCTTCTTTAAATTTAACTTCTAAATTACCCCCTGGAACAATCAATTCTATTCGATTACTTGAAGATTTCTTATTAAAATGCATCGCAATTGCAACAGCAGTTACACCAGTGCCACATGCAAGAGTTTCGTTTTCAACACCACGCTCATAGGTTCTTACTTTAAAAGTTTCATTATTAAGTTGTTCAACAAAATTAATATTACAACCTTCAGTTTGGTAGTAATTATTTATAATTTCTCTGCCTTTTTCAACAACTTTAACATTAGCTAAATTAGTTACGACTTCTACATGATGTGGTGAGCCAGTATTTGTATATGATGAATTTCCGGAAACTTTAATATCATTAACATTAATCATCTGAAGTGACACTTTATGATCATTAATTTCTGCATAGTGAATTCCATCAATTGCTGAAAACTTAGTTTTATGTTCAAATAGTTGTAGTTTTTTTGCGAATGCAACAATACATCTCCCTCCATTTCCACACATGGTACTTTCATTTCCATCAGCATTAAAATAGATCATTTTAAAATTTGAGTTTTCGTCGTTTTCTAAAAGAATTAACCCATCTGCACCAATTCCAAAATGGCGATTACACAAATTGGATATCAATACATTATTACTTTTTGGAAAAAAAACTGATCTATTATCAATAATAATAAAATCATTTCCAGTTCCTTGATATTTATAAAAGCTCACGTTCATAAGCTCCAAATATACATAAAAGCGGAATAATATTAGAGTGTTAAAATCGGGTTAAAATTCGTTAAGAATTGTTAAGGATGTTGTTTGAATTTAGATATTTATTATTTTTGAGAGTATATAAATCAATAGATTATGAGAAAATTTTTAAGTTATTTTGGTATCGCTATTCTTGGTGGTGTTTTTTCATTGTTAGGATACAGTATTTTTTTTGAAAAATCTCAGAATTTTGCTAAAGAAGACATTGTTCCAATTCAAACTTTTAAGACAAATTATAATGCTACGGAGTTTGATTTTAATACTGCTACTTATTCGCCGACTAACTTTACCGAGGCAGCAGAAAAATCTATTCATGCAGTTGTTCATGTTAAGAATACTGCCATTTCAACCGGAATAAATTCTATTGCTGATTTATTCAGTGGTTCAAAAAAACATCTACAAATTGGTACTGGTAGTGGTGTAATTATTTCATCTGATGGGTACATCGTAACTAATAATCATGTTATAGATGGTGCTTCAGATATAGAAATTACATTGAATAACCGAAAAAAACTCAAAGCAGAACTTATCGGAACTGATTCTAAAAACGATATTGCTTTGTTGAAAATTGAATCAACGGAACCACTACCATACATTCCTTTTTCTGACTCAGATAACCTTAAAATTGGAGAGTGGGTATTAGCAGTTGGCAACCCATATAATCTTACATCTACAGTTACTGCAGGTATAGTTAGCGCTAAAGGAAGAGATTTACAAGGGAATTATTCAACAGATTCTTTTATCCAGACAGATGCAGCTGTTAATCCAGGTAATAGTGGAGGTGCTCTTGTTAATTCAAGAGGGGAATTGGTTGGTATTAATACAGCAATTTCTTCCAAAACAGGTTCTTACATTGGTTATTCTTTTGCAGTACCTTCTAACATTACTAAAAAAATTATAGATGATATTCTTGAATTTGGTAAAGTTCAAGAGGCCATTATTGGTTTTGTTCCTGATTTAAGAAAGGATGATATTGAAGGTGTAGTCATCGGTGATTTTACTAAAGGGAGTAATGCTGAAAAAGCAGGTTTAGCAAAAGGAGATATCATTGTAAAAATAAATGATGTGAAAATTTCTAAATTCTCCGAACTAACCGGACAACTATCTGCAAAAAGACCAGGAGAATCAGTAGAACTAATTATAGATAGAAATGGACAAATTTTCACTAAATCAGTTAACTTAATTAAAAGAGTAGTGCGTTACATATCAAGATCTTATGGGATAGAATTAATTGACGATCCACAAGGAGCAAAAATAATTAGAGATGGTCTATCTGAAGAGAGTTCATCTAGCATAAGAGGGTATATTATTACAGAAATTAATGGAACGGAAATTCAAACCGCTTCAGAAGCAATTAAACTGCTTGATGGTCTTTCAAGAAATGGGTATCGTTTAAAAGTAGAAATGATTGATTTAAATGGTGAAGTCAATGCTTACTTCTTTTAATATATTTCGAGTTTTTTAACAGATTCTGGTCACTACTTTTAGTATAAAAATTTTAGTATTAAATTTTAACGAAATCGATTTCGTATTGATAAAAAAAGAAATACTTTTGTGCAAATTTAATGGTAAGATAAATACACATGTTAAAAGAAAAAAATTACGAAAAAGAAGTTATCACCCAAGCTAAAATTAGGAGGGCTACTACAGAATTTATAAATATCATTAATGATTTATGGTATGATAAGTCTATAGAACTTGTTTTGTTTAGAAATACATTGGTAGATAAAAGGACTAGTGAAATTTTAAACCTTATAAACTATGCTAAAGAATTTGTTGGAAAACCAATTTCAGTTTACGATGCATTAGATATTGCTAAAGCTATTCAAAAGATTCAATTACCTTCATCTAAATTAGATATTGGAAAACTAGCTTATGAGTGCTATTTAGATGTTAATGGAAGTGAAGATAAAGTCACATTTGTTAAAAGACAATTGAAGAATGCTACAGAGGCAAAAGATATTAAACCGAAAGATGTTGTTTTGTATGGCTTTGGGAGAATAGGTCGTCTTTTAGCTAGAGAGTTGATGTCAAAAATGGGTAAGGGTTCTCAACTGAGATTAAGAGCAGTAGTTACAAGAGGAGAAATTACTAAAAATGTATTAGACAAAAGAGCTTCTCTACTTAGTATAGATTCTGTACATGGAGATTTTTTAGGAACTATCCAGACAGATATTGAGCATAATGCATTAATCATTAATGGAACCACTGTAACAATGATATCAGCTAAATCTCCAGAAGATATAGATTACACAAAATATGGTATTCAAGATGCATTAATTATAGATAATACAGGAGCATTTAGAGATAAGGATTCATTAACTAGGCATTTAAAAGCTAAAGGGGCATCTAAAGTTCTATTAACAGCTCCAGGAAAAGGAATTCCAAATATTGTTCACGGAGTGAATCACAAAAAATATCATCCAGATACACAAGATATTTTTTCAGCAGCTTCATGTACAACAAATGCAATTACACCTGTTCTAAAAGTCTTAGATGACAACTATGGAATTATAAAAGGACATCTAGAAACTATTCATGCTTACACCAATGACCAGAATCTTGTAGATAATATGCATACAAAAAATCGAAGAGGTAGAGCGGCAGCATTAAATATGGTCATCACTGAAACTGGTGCAGGGAAGGCTGTTTCTAAGGCACTTCCATCACTAAAAGGTAAACTAACTTCAAATGCAATCAGGGTTCCTGTACCAAACGGTTCATTGGCAATTCTCCACCTTAAGCTTGGTAGTGAAATAACAACTGAGGCTGTTAATTCCATAATGAAATTATATGCTTTAGAGGGAGAATTAGTTGAGCAAATTCAATATTCTCTAGATGCCGAGCTCGTATCATCTGATATCGTTGGGTCTACTGCTCCGTCTATTTTTGATAGTAAGGCTACAATTACACATGGAGATTCAATTGTTATTTATGTTTGGTATGATAATGAATATGGGTATAGTCACCAGGTTATTCGTTTGGCAAAATATATAGCTAAAGTCAGAAGGTATACTTACTATTAATCGTTGATAACTTCATGATTTTTTTAACCCGAAACATCTTTGTTTCGGGTTTTCTTTTGATTATTTTTAACATTTAAATTTTAAGTGTCCATGAATTCTGTCCAACAGCAAATTAATTCTTTACGTGAAGTTCTAAATCGTCACAATCATGAATATTATGTATTAGACAATGCCACGATTTCAGATTATGAATTTGACATAAAACTTAAAGAACTTGAAGCGTTAGAGGAAGCTTATCCAGAATACTACAATGCAAATTCCCCTTCTCAAAGAGTGGGAGGAACCGTTACAAAAAATTTCCAAACTCTTCAGCACAAGAATAGAATGTATTCTTTAGATAATTCGTATTCCAAAGAAGATTTATTGGACTGGGAAAAAAGACTCCAAAAAAATCTGGGAACAGAAGCTATTGAATTTACATGTGAATTAAAATATGATGGTGCTTCAATTAACCTCACTTATGAAAATGGTGAGTTTGTAAAAGCTGTTACTCGAGGTGATGGATTTCAAGGCGATGAAGTTACCTCAAACATTCGGACAATTAAATCTATCCCTTTGATATTGAATGCAGATTTTCTATCTAATTTTGAAATAAGAGGAGAAATCATTCTACCCATAGAAGGGTTTCAGAAAATGAATCAGGAGCGTCTGGAGAACGGAGAGGAAACCTACAGAAACCCAAGGAACACTGCTAGTGGAAGTTTAAAACTTCAAGATAGTGGAGAGGTGGCAAAAAGACCATTAGATTGTTTATTGTATCAAGTAGTTTCTAACGAAAGGACGTATTCTACTCATTTTGAAAGTTTAGAAGCTTCAAGAGTAGCAGGATTTAAAGTTCCAGATACTATTATGTTAGCGAGTTCTATTGATGAAGTTTTTCATTTTGTAAATGAATGGGATCAGAAGCGTCATGACTTACCCTATGAAACGGATGGTGTTGTTATCAAAGTAAATAATTTACAACAGCAAGAAGAATTAGGTTATACTGCAAAATCTCCACGTTGGGCAATTGCATATAAATTTAAAGCAGCTCAAGTAACTACTTTACTTGAAGAAATAACCTACCAAGTAGGTAGAACAGGAGCCATTACCCCAGTGGCAAATTTAGAGCCTGTACTATTAGCAGGAACTACTGTAAAAAGAGCCTCTCTTCACAATGCAGATCAAATAGAAAAATTAGATATTAGAGTACACGATACCGTTTTTGTTGAAAAAGGAGGTGAAATTATTCCCAAAATCATTGCGGTAGATTTTTCTAAAAGAAAAGAGTATTCTCAGTCAACACTGTATGCAACACACTGCCCAGAATGTCATACAGCCTTAATTAGATCAACCGGAGATGCCAAGCATTATTGTCCAAACACCTATGGTTGTGCTCCTCAAATTACAGGAAGAATTCAGCATTTTATAAGTAGAAAAGCCATGGATATTGATGGCTTGGGGGGAGAGACAGTTGATTTATTACGTAAAGAAGGTTTAATTGAAAATTATGCAGATCTCTATGATTTGCAAGTACCACAGGTAATACCTTTAGAACGAATGGCAGAAAAATCTGCTCAAAATATGATTGATGGGATTAAAAAATCAAAAGAAATTCCATTTGAAAAAGTACTATTTGCTTTAGGGATTAGATTTGTTGGAGAAACAGTTGCAAAAAAGCTTGCCAAACATTTTAAGTCAATTGATAATCTTATGACTGCTAGTTTTGAAGCTTTAATCTCTGTTGATGAAATTGGTGACAGAATAGCGGCAAGTATTTTAGAATTTTCTAACGATATTGGAAATATGCAATTGATACATAGACTAAAATACCATGGAGTTCAATTGAAAATTTCTGAAAAAGATTTAATTGGGCAAACTGATAAACTACAAGGAAAAGTTTTTGTAGTATCTGGAGTATTTTATAAAATGACAAGAAATGAACTAAAAAAAGCCATTGAAGATAATGGAGGTAAAGTAAGTTCATCAATTTCAAAGAAAACAACCTTTGTGGTAGCAGGAGACAATATGGGACCTAGTAAAAAAACAAAAGCTGAGGATCTAGGAATCAATATTTTAAATGAGGATGAATTCATTTCAATGATTGACTAATTTCTCGATAGGGCAACAATTTTTGGGCCAAATTAGTTATATGTTTATATTTTTATCTGACGTCTGTTTTTCATTTTGTTCATTAAAATAAAAGTCAACTCTTCCTAAATTTAATCCGTAAGCTCCTACTTGATTTACCAAAACATTTTCATTGGTTAAGTTTTTAACTAGGGTTGGTTTAGTTAAAAAAGTATGCGTGTGCCCTCCAATAATTAAATCAATATCTTTTGTGGCAGCGGCCAGTTTTAAATCTGATATTTTATCGGAATTTTTATAATGATATCCCAAATGAGATAAACAAATTATCAAATCACAAGCTTCTTTTTCTTTTAAATCTCTGGAAATGTCTTTAGATATTTCTATCGGGTCTAGATATTTTGTTTCCATGTATAAATCAGGGTTTACAAGATTTACTAGCTCTATACCTATTCCGAATACACCTATTTTAATTCCGTCTTTAATGAAAATTTTATAAGGTTTTACAAGGGTATTTAAGACTGTATTTTTAAAATCATAATTAGCACATACAAAATCAAATGAAGCATTGGGTAATTGTTTATGAAAACCTTCAATAGAATTATCAAAATCATGATTTCCCAGTGTAGCTGCATCGTATTTTAATAAACTCATGAGTTTGAACTCAACTTCACCTCCAAAATAATTAAAATAAGGGGTTCCCTGAAAAATATCTCCAGCATCAAGAAGTAATGTATTAGGATTTTCTTTTCGAACTTTTTCAACCATTACTGCCCTTCTGGCCACTCCTCCTTTACCAGCATATTTATGATGACTAGACTCAAAAGGTTCTATTTGACTGTGGGTATCATTGGTGTGAAGAATGGTAATGTGTTTTTGATGTGTTTCACAAGATTGAAAAGTAAGGCTGCTAAGACTTGCATACGCAAGGCTAGCGGAGGTTTGTTTGATAAATTTTCTTCTTTTCATTTTGTGTAAATTTTAATTGCTAATAATTACGCGGTTGTCTAGATTAGATATCAAGGTGTCTTTACTTTTAAAATACTCTACAATAGCATCACGAATTAAAAAATTACTATCATATAAACTCAGAGGGTTTTTAAAGAAGTTCATTGCATCGCCTCCTTTTTGTAAATAATTAGAGGTAGCTACAAAATAGGTTTTGTCTTTATCAATAGATTTTCCATTAATAAGAACATTGTAAGATTTGTTTTTTATTTTTAACTCAATATGACTTGAAAGAGGATGTGCCATTTTTTTTGAAATAAAATATGAAAATAATTCTTGAATTTTTTCATAATTAAGTTCTACAACAACAAGAGTATTGTCGAAAGGCATCAATTCAAAAGCATTTGAAACTGTAACATTCCCTTTTGTTATTGCAGCTCTTATTCCACCATAGTTAGACATTGAGAAATCAACTTTTTTACCAGTTTTTTCTTCAAAAAGTTCATTAGCCTTTTTGTAGGATAAATCAGCAATTAAATTTCCAAGTGTGCTTTGTAAATCTCCATCAGTTCTTTCAAGAGTATAAGGAGCATAGGATAGTATTTTTGTAATTTCTTCAGTCATTTTATCCTTGTATGGAAGAAATAATTCAATAATGGTACTGTCTTGTTTAATTTGAGAATTAAGTAAAATTTTTTTTGCATTAATTTCATAAACCTCATATGAACTGTTTTTGCATCCATTTATAGATACAATAAACAGAAAAAGAAACAAAGTTTTTTTCATAAGAACACAATTCGTTTTAATTATATTTGTGATGACAAGATAGTTTTTTTTGTCTCATTGAATCTATGCTAAAAGCAAAATTAAAAAATCATTATTTAAAAAAGAAGATTGGTCAGTTTTCTCAAACAAAATCATCATCAGCCAATGTTTCTACCCAAAAAATTAAAACAGTTGGTATAATTACTTCTGATGATTTTTTTAATAAACATGAGTTCTCTGAAATTTTAATAAAAAAATTACAACTTAGAAATCCCAAAGTATATAGTTATAGAAAGTTTTCTAAAGATCATAAAAAGTCATATAAACACTTTTCTGAAAAAGATTTCAATTGGAAAGGTCATGTTTTAGATTCTAGTTTTCAGAGTTTTTTAGAAGAGTCATTTGATTTGTTAATATGTTATTATCCTAAAAAAAACATTTTTTTAGAGTATGCAGAAGCCTCTTCTGAAGCTACTTTTAAAGTTGGTTTTTCTAATGCAAGTACAGGTTTTTTCAATTTAGATATTGCCTGTGATGAGAATCGAGTAGATTTATTTTTTGATGAAATGAAAAAATATTTAAAAATACTTCACAAACTTTAATCGTTTAAAATTTAACAAAGTTTAAAAATTAGTAAAAATTAGACTTATTACTTAATAACAACCCCAAAAATCTCCTTAATAGTGTATTTTTACTCAAAATTAAACTGCTTTATATGCAAAAATTTATTGGAACAGGAGTTGCACTTATAACACCTTTTAAAAAGGATTTGTCAATTGATTTTTTAGCGTTGGCAAAACTTGTAGAATTTAATATTATAAATGGTATTAACTATTTAGTAATAAACGGAACTACGGGAGAAAGTGCTACAATTTCAAAAAAAGAAAGACGAAAAATTATTGAGGTTGTTGCTACAACAAATCAAGGAAGACTTCCACTAGTTTTAGGTATAGGAGGTAATAATACTACTTCAGTAATTGAAGAGATCTTATCTGAAGACTTATCTCATATTGATGCTATTTTATCCGTTACTCCATACTATAATAAACCTACACAGGAAGGTTTTTATAGGCATTTTGAAGCAATTGCTAAAGCAAGTCCTAAACCCATAATTTTATATAATGTTCCTGGTCGTACTTCAAAAAACATGGAACCGTCAACCACAATCCGTTTGGCTAATAATTTCTCTAACATTATAGCTATCAAGGAGGCTGGAAATAATGTTCAACAATACCTGGAGTTAATTAAAAATAAGCCTAAAGATTTTTTGATTATTTCTGGAGATGATGATTTAGCACTAAATGTAATCTTAGCTGGTGCTTCAGGTGTAATATCAGTTATAGGTCAGGCCTTCCCTAAAGAATTTTCAACTTTAATTCGTTACGGTTTAGAAGGCAATAACAAAAAAGCCTATGAAATTCATTTTATACTAATGGACGTTATAAATCTGATATTCTCAGAAAATAACCCAGCAGGAATTAAAGCTGTACTTCAAGCGTTAAATCTTACAAAATTAGAAGTAAGATTACCTTTAGTAATTGCTTCAGAGGAACTTCAAAAAGAAATTGTTAATTTTGTAAAGAATTTAGAATAGAAATTATGTTATCAAAAGTCATTGAAGATGCTTTAAATAAGCAAGTTACTGTTGAAGCTGCATCATCTCAAGTATATTTAGCTATGGCATCTTGGGCAGAAACTTTAGGTTTTGAAGGTGTAGCAACTTTTATGTATGCACATTCAGACGAAGAAAGAGAACACATGTTAAAACTTGTAAAATTCATTAATGAACGTGGTGGGCATGCAAAAGTATCTATATTGGAAGCTCCACCAGCTGAATTTGGATCTTTTAAAGAAATGTTTGAAAATCTATTTGAGCACGAAGTAAAAGTTTCTAAATCTATTAATGATTTGGTAGACATTACCCTCAAGCAAAAAGATTATGCGACTCATAATTTTTTACAATGGTATGTTTCTGAGCAAATTGAAGAAGAAGCATTAGCTAGAAATATCTTGGATAAAATTAATTTAATTGGAGACGATAAAGGAGGTTTGTATTTGTTTGATAATGATGTGAAAAGGCTTATTGGATCTCAAGCTGAGCCAGATTCAAATTAACAAACCTTTAATAATTTATAAGTAACCAATTAAAACTTTTAAACGTAATTGCAGTTTTAGTAATAGGGTAAGAGTTTTATCCAAAGTAAATTAAAAAAAGTGTTTTATTTAGTTTTCTGAGTAATCTTTAAAAACAAAAATATTACTCAATAATTATCGAGCAAAATTTATCTCATAATTTGAGGATTTAAATAAAAAAAAGCGTTTTAGTAATCCATTTAAAAACCTTATTTTTGCCAAATGCGAAAAATCAAAATTTTAGCACTAATTTTTTCTTTATCTCTACTGCTTAACTCTTGTGGAGAATATCAGCGTATTGCAGGAAAAGGTACCATGTTAGAAAGGTATAAGTTAGCTGTAAAAAAATACGAGGCTAAAGAATATAGTAAAGCCCTAAGACTATTTGAACTTGTCATCCCTTCCTACAGAGGAAAACCTCAGATGGAACGAATTCAGTTCATGGTAGCACAATCAAATTTTAATGAAAAAAATTATTCAACAGCTGCATATTATTTCGATAGATTTACAAAAAATCATCCTAATAGTTCCAAAAAAGAAGAAGCAGCTTTTTTGTCAGCTTATAGTTATAAGTTAGCTTCTCCCTTGTTCAGTTTAGATCAATTAGATACCAATAAAGCATTAGTAGCTTATCAAATGTTCATTGATGAATACCCAGACTCTGAAAGATTAGCTGAAGCAAATGTTCATTTCAAAGAACTCCAGTTTAAGTTAGAGAAGAAAGCTTTTGAAATAGGAAAAACATACTATAAAACAGCACAAACAGATTTTAGAAATTATAATTCTGCTATTGTAGCTTTTGATAATTTAATTAATGATTTTTTGGGAACCAAATTAAAAGAAGAAGCTTTATATTTTAGATTTAAAGCCTACCATGATTTAGTTATTGTTAGTACAGAAAGAAAAAAATTAAATAGAATCAAGGATGCAATTGCAGCCTATGATAAATTAGTTAGAAAC
Organism: uncultured Flavobacterium sp.; assembly: GCA_913061465.1. GTDB lineage: Bacteria > Bacteroidota > Bacteroidia > Flavobacteriales > Flavobacteriaceae > Polaribacter. Next base: position 6,353 of record CAJXSU010000025.1, on the reverse strand, counting down.
TTCCCTGAATCTAAATTTTTAAAAGATTCAGATAAGTTACTCACAGAGATAAAAAACGAACAAAAACAGTTAGTAAAGAGTTAATTATGAATTATAAAGAAACAAAAGCTCCTGTAACCACGGTAACCTATGACAAGAACGTTATAGAATCAAAAACAGAGAATATCTATGAGGCAATCTCAATTATCTCAAAAAGAGCAGTTCAAATCAACACTGATTTAAAAACAGAATTAGTTGAGAAATTAGAGGAGTTTGCTACTTTCAACGATAGTTTAGAAGAGGTTTTCGAAAACAAAGAACAAATTGAAGTTTCTAAGTTTTATGAGAAATTGCCAAAGCCGACAGCAATAGCTGTTGAGGAATGGTTAGAAGATAAAGTATATCATAGAACTCCAGAGACGGAATAATGTCTATTTTAAGCGGCAAAAAAATTCTTTTAGGCATAACTGCCGGTATTGCTGCATACAAAACAGCCAATTTGGTTCGTTTATTTATAAAATCTGGGGCAGAAGTTCAAGTTATTATGACACCTGCCTCAAAAGATTTTATCACACCACTTACCCTATCTACACTTTCTAAAAATCCAGTTCATTCAACCTTTTATGAAAAGGAAGAAGAAAATGAATTATGGAATAATCATGTAGATTTAGGACTTTGGGCAGATTATATGCTCATAGCTCCAGCAACAGCAAACACGTTATCTAAAATGACAAATGGTATTTGCGATAACTTATTAATAGCTACATATCTATCTGCAAAATGCCCAGTATATTTTGCACCTGCAATGGATTTAGACATGTATAAACACCCTTCTACAATAACAAGTTTAGACAAGCTTCAGTCATTTGGGAACAAAATGATTCCAGTCACTAGTGGAGAATTGGCAAGTGGATTGGTAGGAGAAGGAAGACTAGCAGAACCCGAAGATATTGTATCCTTTATGGAAAACGATATTTTGTCAAGTATGCCTTTATACGGAAAAAAAGTTTTGATTACAGCTGGTCCTACCTATGAATCTATAGACCCCGTTCGTTTTATAGGTAATCATTCTTCAGGAAAAATGGGATTTGAAATTGCTAAGGCAGCTGCAAATTTAGGGGCTAAAGTTTATCTTGTCTCTGGACCAAGTAACGAAATTGTTAATCATGACTCTGTTCATAGAACTGATATTGTTAGTGCTGAGCAGATGTATACCGCTTGTCATCAATATTTTCCTGAGGTAAGTATAGCTATTTTAACTGCAGCTGTTGCAGACTATAGACCAAAAAATATTGCTGCTGAGAAAATAAAAAAGAAAGAGAGTGCGTTAGATATTAAATTAGTACCCACTAAAGATATTTTAGCTTCTTTGGGAGTTATTAAAAAAGAACAATTCTTAGTCGGCTTTGCTTTAGAGACAACCAATGAGTTGATTAATGCATTAGCTAAATTAAAACAAAAGAATTTAGATGCTATTGTTCTAAATTCATTAAATGATCAAGGAGCAGGGTTTTCTGGGAATACTAATAAAGTTACATTTATAGACAAAGAGGAACGTAATACTCCTTTTGAAATGAAATCTAAATCAGATGTAGCCATAGATATAATGAACGAAATATTAAAAAAAATAGATGCGTAGGATTCTTATATTTTTTATTTTTTTATTCTCAATAACAATTAGTTCTCAAGAATTAAATTGCAAAGTCTCCATAAATTTTGATCAAGTTCAAGGTTCAAACAGACAGGTATTTACCACACTGGAAACCTCAATTTTAGAATTTGTAAATCAAAAAAAGTGGACAGATAAAACTGTAAAAGCCCAAGAACGAATTAATTGCGCAATCAATATCATTATTACTAAAAGAGATAACAATGCTTTTGAGGGATCTATTCAGATTCAGTCTACCAGACCGGTTTATGGAACATCCTATGAAACTCCTATTTTGAATATTAGAGATAATGACTTTAATTTTAAGTATAACGAATTTGATCAAATTATTTATAATCCAACCCGATTTGATTCTAATTTAATATCTACAATTACATTTTATGTATATCTAATTTTAGGAGTAGATGCAGATACCTTTGCCATCAATGGAGGAGATACGTTCTTAAAGGAAGCAGAAAATGTAACATTACAAGCCCAACAAAGTGGTCTTTCAGCATGGTCTAATCAAGTAGGTGTTCAGAATAGGTTTCAAATTATAGATAATTTATTATCTCCTGGATTAAAACAATTTAGAACTGCAATGTATAACTACCATAGAAAAGGGTTTGATGTTTTAGCAGAAAATAAAATTAAAGGAAAAGGAGCTATTGAAAATTCAGTTATTACCTTAGACAGATTGTATAATAAAGTTATTGGAAACCCACTACTAAGACTATTTTTTGATGCAAAATCTGATGAAATTGTAAACCTTTATTCAGATGGTCCTAATACTAGAAGCAAACAGCGTTTACTCGTGGTACTTAAAAAAATATCTCCTAACAATAGCTCAAAGTGGCGAAAAATTAATTAATAATTTACTATTACTAATTTCTTTTTCTTTTTAAGATACTGCTTAAATCGAACAAATAAATATCCTTAGGTTTTATTTTATACTTATCTTCATAAGTATTATTTACTATATTTATAATTCTTTGTTTCAAATTATGCAAGCTTATGAATTATAAAAAATATCTTGATTTTACAATTACCTCAGTTTATTGTACCATAACAAAAACTAGATTTAAATCAATAGTCCTTATTTTGATTTTTATATGTTCTTGTACCTCAAAAAAACAACTTCAATTAAATGATGAAGTTGAGGTATTGAGAGATAAATACGGTATAAACCATATTTACGCTGCTAATCAAAAAGATCTTTTTTTTATGCAAGGCTATTTGGCAGCTAAAGACAGGCTTTTTCAATTTGAAATCTGGAGAAGACAGGCTACAGGAACTGTTGCAGAAATTTTTGGTGAAACTGAATTGAAAAGAGATATTGGTACTAGGCTTTTTAAATTTAGAGGAAATCTAAAAGAGGAACTAAATCATTATCATGAAGATGGCTATGAAATTATTAGCTCTTATACCCAAGGAGTCAATGCCTATATTCAAGAAATGAAAAACAATCCGGATAAACTTCCAGTAGAATTTAGTTTATTGAATATAGAACCTGAACTTTGGACACCTGAAGTTGTTATCTCTAGACATCAAGGACTTTTAGGAAACATTGGTCAAGAATTAAATATAGGGAGAGCAGTTTCTAGAATTGGTGAAGACAAGGTAAAAGAATTGTTGTGGCTTCATCCTAAAGATCCTTCTTTAAAACTTGATAAAAAAATTAAAAAAGAAGATTTAGACCAAGATATTTTAGGATTGTATAACGCTTATAGAACTCCAGTCAGATTTAAAAAAGAGTATATACAAGAGAAATATCAGAAAAAAGGTGCTCTTGCTTCTTCATTTTCAAAAAAGGTTGAAGATCTTGAAGATGAATTTAGTATTGGGAGTAACAATTGGGCTATCTCAGGAAGTAAATCATTTAATGGATCTCCGATCTTAGCAAATGACCCTCACAGAAGTATTGTAGCCCCTTCACTTAGATATATTACTCATTTAGTAGCGCCAGGTTGGAATGTAATAGGGGGAGGAGAGCCAGAAATTCCAGGAATTTCGATAGGTCATAATGGATATGGGGCTTGGGGATTAACTGTTTTTAGAACAGATGCCGAAGACCTATATGTATATGAATTAAATCCTGAAAATTCAAAACAGTACTGGCATAAGGGGGAATGGTTAATGTTTAAAGAAATTAAAGAATCTATTACCGTAAAAGGAGAAGAAAATCATGAAATCATACTCCAATACTCTATTCACGGCCCTGTAACTTTTGTAGATAAGAAAAGAAGTAGAGCTTATGCTGTAAAATGTGGATGGTTAGAGGTTGGAGGGTCTCCCTATCTAGCTTCTTTACGTATGAATCAATCTCAATCATGGGAAGAGTTTAGAGAAGCCTGTAATTACAGTCATATTCCTGGAGAAAATATGGTATGGGCAGATAAAGACGGCACCATTGGATGGCAGGCTGTTGGAATAGCCCCCATTAGAAATACACACAGTGGATTGGTGCCAGTTCTTGGTGATGGTAACTATGAATGGGACGGATACCTCCCAATAACTGATAAACCACATGTTGTTAATCCTTCTGAGAATTTCTTTGCATCAGCAAATCAAAACGTTACACCAGCATCTTATAAGCATTGGAATGCCATCGGATTTTCTTGGTCAGACCCTTACAGAGGAGATCGCGTAAGTGATGTGCTTTCAAAGAATTCAACTCATAAATTTACCATGCAAGAAATGATGGATTTACAAGTAGATTATCATTCATTACCTTCAGAGAAGTTGATAAAAATGATAGATCAAACTTCATTAGATAAAGCTAATCAAAAATATTTTGAGATGCTTCTTGCATGGAATAATAAACTCACAACAACTTCAGTTGAAGCTACAATTTATGTAAATTGGGAGAGGACTATTGTTCGAGAGTTTCATGAAAAATATGTGCCAGAAAATGTAAAAGGTTTATTAAATATTCAACTGTTTAAAATAATTAAAAATTTAAATAAACTTCCAGGTAAACAAAGAGATAATTTTTTAAAGAACACTTTTATCTCTTCTGTTAAAGAATTAGAGGTGAAGTTTGGTAAAGATTTAAAGAATTGGAGATATGGGCAGAAAGATTTTAAGCATATCAAAATTAAACACCCACTTCAAAATATTGTGAATGACTCTATCTATAATTTGATAAGCTTCAAAACCTATCCAAGGGGAGGGAATGCATTTACACCAGGTTCTTCAGGCTCAAATTTAAGTCAATCTTCAGGGGCAAGTTTTAGAGTAGTGATAGATACAAAAGATTGGGACAACTCTAAAGCTACTAATTCTCCGGGACAATCTGGAAATCCAAATAGTGTCTTTTATAGAAATTTATATGAAGATTGGGCAAATGATTCATTTTTTGAGTTGCATTATAGTAAACAAAAAATCAATGCGAATCTTCACAATAAAGAGGTTTATTATCCAAAAAATTAATTAAATTTAATTTTTCAAAAATACAATCATTTGCTTGCATCAATTTCTATAAAAAATTATGCCCTAATCAATGAATTACATATTGATTTTTCTTCTGGCCTTTCCATTATCACAGGAGAAACAGGAGCGGGGAAATCTATTTTATTGGGGGCACTAGGGTTGGTTTTAGGAAACAGAGCAGATTCTTCTACTTTGAAAAATACCAATAAAAAGTGTGTTATTGAAGCCATAGTATGTATAGATACCTATAATCTTCAAGATTTTTTTGAAATAGAAGATATAGATTATGAAAGGAATACTATTTTAAGAAGAGAAATTCTACCTTCTGGAAAATCTAGAGCTTTTATAAATGATACGCCTGTAACGCTTTTGGTTTTAACTGCCCTCAGAGCAAGACTTATAGACATCCATTCGCAACATCAAACCCTTCAAGTTTCAGATCAACAGTTTCAGTTTCAACTATTAGACGCTTTTGCAAATAATGAAAGCAAGCTAGCTTCTTACCAAACAGGATTAGTACAGTACACAAGTGAAAAAAATAGATTAGAAGAAATTCAACACGCTCAGCGCGAAGCCAACCTTCAGTACGATTATAATTCTCATTTATACAATGAGTTGCTTGAGGCCAATCTTGTAGAAGATGAACAAGAGGCATTAGAGGAGAAATTAGAGAAAATAAATAATGTAGAAGAAATTAAACAAAATTTATCTGAAGCACTTCAAGTTTCAACTGATGATACCATTGGAATTCAAAACCTATTGTATTCATTAGAAAGTAAATTAACTAAAATTGCTCCGTATTCAAAAGAATATCAAGAGCTCTCTGAGAGAATTTCTAGTGTAAAAATTGAATTAGATGATATTGTTGGTGAATTAGAAACAGCCAACGAACAAGTAGATTTTAATCCATCAGAATCAACACAATTAAATGACCGCTTGCAATTAATCTATAATTTACAAAAAAAACATTACGTTAATTCTATTTCAGAATTATTACTAATTCAAGAGGAGTTGTCTGTAAAAGTAAGTGCTACAGAAAACGCAGAACAACGTTTGTTAGACCAACAAACAATAGTGAAAGAAATAGCAAATAAATTAGATGCTATTGCTTTAAAAATATCTGAAGCTAGAAAAAAAATTACTCCAACCGTATCAAAACAATTAGAAGCCATATTAGACAATTTAGGAATGTCTCATGCGCGTTTTCAAATACAAAATACCTTAGCAGAAAACTATTATAAAAACGGAAAAGATGTTTTATCATTTTTGTTTTCAGCCAATAAAGGAGGGCAAT
>CAJXSU010000024.1 GCA_913061465.1 uncultured Flavobacterium sp. | reverse complement strand
CACTATCCTCTTCGTCGGCAGCGTCAGATGTGTATAAGAGACAGCACCAGTGAGTGCTGATCCAGATTTCTATCTGAACCAAATTCAATTATCATATGGGTATTTGATTGAGAGCTTTGGAAATACCGCTGGTGCAGTAACCAGAATAGATTACATGAGTGGTAGAGATTATGCAAATGCATATCAACCAGGTAGTTTTAATGGAAGATGGAGTTCATCATACCAAACAATCATGCAGGACATCAGAGAATTGAATGTAATTGCAGACGAAAGTGGTTTAACTCACCATAAAGGAATCGGTCAGTTTATTGAGGCACACATCTTAATAACTCTAGTAGATTTCTTTGGAGATATTCCTTACACTGAAGCTTTTCAAGGAGCTGCTAACTTAAACCCAGTAGCTGATTCAGGTGCTAGCGTTTATGCAGTTGCACTTGGTTTATTAGATTCAGCAATTGCTAACTTTAACGCTGAAGCTCTTGGAGAGCCAAGATGGACTTCAACAGTTACAGATCCATTTTATGATGGAGATTGGACTGCTTGGACAAAAGCTGCAAACACGCTTAAAATGAATGCATATGCAAATACAAGATTAGTAGATGGAAGTGCTGTAGCTAATTTCAACGCTATCGTTGCTTCTGGAAATTACATCACATCTAATGCAGATGATATGCAATTCAGATGGGGTACTTTAGCAGTACAGCCAGATTCACGTCACCCAAGATATAGAAGTAGCTATACTTCTACAGGTGGTGGGTCTTATATGTCAAATTCATTGATGTATCATATGTTTGGTGAAGGATATTTCTCACCAAGTTATGATCCAAGAATTAATTTCTATTACAGTAGACAAGTAAGTAGAACTCCTGGGATTGATGGTGATCCTGATGAAGAAGTATTAGAATGTGGTTTACAACAAGCTCCAGGTCACTATACAGGTTATGTATTTTGTGGAGTTGAAAGAGGATATTGGGGTAGAGACCATGGAAATGACAACGGAATTCCACCAGATGGATTCTTAAGAGCATTAGCAGGGGTTTATCCTGCAGGTGGTTTACTTGATGATTGGACTACACTTTTCAATGGACCTAACCCTCAAAAAGATGGTGCCGGTAACGGTGGTAATGGTGTAACACCAATACTATTAGCTTCTGCTGCAGATTTTATGATTGCTGAAATTGCTTTATTTGTAGATGGTGATATCAATGCTTCTGGTAATGCAATGTTATCAGGAATTGCTAAATCTTTTGATAAAGTAACTAATTTCGCACCAAAATCTGCATTATTTACAGCTGTTGTAGATGGTAACTTTGGTGGTCTTGATCAAATGATTGCTGATTTTACAAATGACATTGTTAATCAATGGGTAGATGCTGATATGGATGGTAAGAAAGATATCTTAGCAATTCAAAACTTTGTAGCTCAATACGGAAACGGATTAGGAGCTTATAATTTCTATAGAAGAACTGGATTCCCTACAACGTTACAGCCAAATATTGAGCCAAACCCAGGAGGATTCATCCGTTCATTCTATTACCCAGCTGACCACGCGAATAACAATTCGAATATTAGTCAAAAAACAGGGGTAACAGATCCAGTATTTTGGGATAACAATGGAGCGTCTCCAGGTTTTCCAGTTGCTAATTAATAACTATAAAATAATAAAAGATGAAAAAACAAATAAATAAAATAGTATTATTACTACTTTCTGTGATTGTGATAAGCAGTTGTGAAAGTGATGATAAGTCTATTGATCAAGTCTTTGACGGTGTTGAGTACGGTGCTGTCTTAAGAAACTTAGGGATCATAAACCAAAGTTTTAGCTTGTCTGATCCAGGTTCATTTTTCGGAATTACTGTTGAAGAACAGGATGAAGAATATGGAGCATTATTAGATGTAGTTAATGTGTATACAACATATACAGATAACAATGGTAATGGAAATTCACAACCAGAAGCGTTAGTAAAAACGTATGCTGCTGGAGACTTTACTATCGGTGATAAGGGATTACCTGTTACCGATATAATGGTAACTCTTGGTGAAGCTTCTAGCGCTGTTGGAATATCTAACTATGGAGTTGGTGACAACTATCTAATGAGATTAGAGTTAGTATTAACTGATGGTAGATCATTTAGTTCATCATCTACAAGTGGTTCTTTACAAGGATCTTACTTTTCTTCACCATTTTCTTGGGGAGTGCCTATTTTATGTCAGCCAGTTGATGGTGATTATTTAGTAGACATGCAAGATTCATATGGTGATGGATGGCAAACTGACGATGGAAACGGTGGAAGTGGTTTAAAAGCTGTATTGACTTTAGCTGATGGATCTGAGTCTATCGTAGAAGTTGGTATGTGTTCACCTTATGGTGGTTCTAACATTGGAACTTCAATGGACCCTTCTATGGGAATTTGTACAGGACCTGCTAGTACTTCATTCTATGGAGCTACTGCAACTGTTACAATTCCAGCTGGAACACAATTAGCTGTATGGCAATGGCCAGGAGATACATATGGAGAAATTAGTTTCCAAATCTATGGACCTGCTGGTAACCTTTTACTTGACTCAGGTCAAGGACCAGGTGCTGGACAACTAGATGTATTAAACTGTTTATAAGATAAACAAACGTAACTATCGAGTAATTGATAGCTATTAGATATAAAAGACCTTTCATTCATTTGAAAGGTCTTTTTTTATGTTACAAATACATAGAATTTGTGATACATTTGCACAATGACTGAAAACACAACAATATTTGGATTAAGAGCTATCATTGAAGCCATTGATAGTGGGTCAACACTCAATAAGGTGTATCTTCAGAAAGGACTAAGAGGAAGTTTATTTTTTGAATTAGAAACTCGTATCAAAAAAGAGCGAATTACTACAAGTTTTGTTCCTGTAGAAAAATTAGACAGACTTTCTAAAAATAAAAACCATCAGGGAGCAGTAGCTCAAATATCTCCAATAGCGTTTGCAGATTTAGAAAAATTAATCGAAACTAGTCTTGAGGCTACAGATGCTCCCCTATTCTTACTACTAGACCAAATTTCTGACGTAAGAAATTTTGGTGCCATTATAAGAACTGCAGAATGTACAGGCGTCAATGGAATTATTATTCAGCAGGGAGGTAGTGCTCCAATTAATGCAGAAACTATTAAAACCTCAGCTGGCGCAGCTTTTAAACTTCCTATATCTAGAGTAAATCATATAAAAGATGCTATTTATATGCTACAAGCTTCTGATATAAAAATTGTAGCAGCTACAGAAAAAACAGATGACTTGGTGTATAGTGTAGATTTTAAACAACCTATTGCCATTGTTATGGGATCTGAGCATAGAGGAGTAAATCCATCTGTTCTAAAAATTGTAGATTATAAAGCAAAACTTCCTTTATTAGGGTCTATAGATTCATTAAATGTTTCTGTTGCTTGTGGTGCATTCTTGTATGAAACCATTCGTCAAAGAATATCATAATCTTTGTATTAAAATATAAATAAGCTACTCTAGGTCTTCATTGGGCTCCTCCTCTATCTTCGAAGGAGAAAAATTCCCATTTTCATCAAATAATAAATCAAATTCAGAATTTGAAAATTGATATTGCTCTTTTATGATTCCTTTTTTTCGGTAAAAGAAAGAAAACAAAAGACCTACTGTGAAACCCGCTAAATGACCTTCCCAAGAAATTCTATCTTCCGTTGGAAGAATAAACCAAATCATACTACCATATAAAAAGATAACAACCAAAGACATGGCAATAAGTCTATAATGTTTTCTAATAATACCGCTAAAAAAAATAAAACTAAATAATAAATAAATAATTCCACTTGCTCCTATGTGGTAAGAACCTCTAGCAATACCCCAACAAATTAAACCCGATAAAAGTGTTCCATAAATAAGAACCTTGTGAGCAATTTGCCTGTAGAAATAAAACAATGAGGCTAACAGAACAAACAAGGGCACAGAATTGTTTGAAAGATGAGATGCATCACTATGTATGAATGGCGAGAAAAAAATGCCTCTAAGGCCTTTAATTTCTCTGGGTGAAATCCCATAAGAATTAAAATTATACCCAAATCTAATTTCTACCCAATAAATAACCCATATGGCCAAGATAGCAACTACTGGAATCCGGAGTACATTTCTATGATAACTAAGAGTATTGTCGTTTTGCATAAATAATTCTTATCAAAAATAAATCCAATTACTAAAATAACAACTTCTGTCATAAATCTTTACTATTTTTATAGCTATGAATGAACCTTTGGCAGAAAGAATACGCCCAAAAATACTTGAAGACTATATTAGTCAGCGCCATTTAATAGGTGAAAAAGGAATTTTATCCCATCTAATTAAACAAGGAATACTTCCATCTATGATATTTTGGGGACCTCCTGGCATTGGTAAAACCACCTTAGCAAATATTATAGCTACAACATCCAAACGCCCTTTTTTTACACTAAGCGCAATCAGCTCTGGAGTTAAGGATGTCAGAGAAATTATCGAAAAAGCAAAAAAAGGTAGTGGTTTATTTACAACCAAAAACCCTATATTATTTATAGATGAAATACACCGTTTTAGCAAATCTCAACAAGATTCTTTATTAGGAGCTGTAGAGAAAGGATGGGTTACCCTTATCGGGGCAACTACCGAAAATCCAAGTTTTGAGGTAATACCAGCACTATTGTCTAGATGTCAAGTATATATTTTAAACTCATTTGATAAAAGTGATTTAATAGTATTACTAAAAAGAGCTATAAAAAAGGATTCTATTTTATCAAAAAAAGAGATTAAACTAAAAGAAACCGATGCCTTGCTCCAAGTTTCTGGAGGTGATGCACGAAAATTATTAAATATTTTTGAGTTGGTCGTGGGAAATGAAGATAAGATTACCATTACTAACAAATTGGTGCTAGAAAAAATTCAAAAAACAACAGTTAGATATGACAAAACTGGTGATCAGCATTATGATATTGCTTCTGCTTTTATAAAGTCTATTCGAGGTAGTGACCCTAATGGCGCGGTATACTGGCTTGCAAGAATGATAGAAGGAGGCGAAGATTTAAAATTTATAGCCAGAAGATTACTAATTGCAGCATCTGAAGATATCGGAAATGCTAACCCTACAGCCTTAATTTTAGCCAACAATACTTTTCAGGCTGTTGGTGTTATTGGCTATCCAGAATCTAGAATTATTTTAAGTCAATGTGCAGTATATTTAGCAAATTCTCCAAAAAGTAATGCATCATATATGGCTATAAATAAAGCTCAAGAAATTGTAAAGAAAACAGGAGACTTACCGATACCACTTCACTTAAGAAATGCACCCACAAAATTGATGAAAGCCTTAGAGTATGGTAAGGACTATAAATATGCTCACGATTATAAAGGAAATTTTGTACATGAGGAGTTTTTACCTGAAAGTATTTCAAATACAAAAATATATGATCCTGGGGGAAGCCCAAGAGAGGAACAGTTTAGACAAAGACTAAAAAAAACATGGGGTGATAAATACGGGTATTAAAACTTTATTTGGAGCTTTCTTTTTATTAATAGTTGTTTCTCATAATATTCGACAAGCCAATGGTTCCCTTTATTACTTAATACTCCGTTTTTATTCTTTATAATAAATACATCTTTATTACTCGTATTTAGAATCTCAAAAACAAGCTCGTTTTTTGAGTTTATGAGTTGATAACCTGTTTTACTTTTCTGAGCTCTCAACAAAGACATAGTAGAAGTTTTCTTTTGCTTTTCAATAGTTGCATTTGAAACAACTGATGATGGTGTTGAGATCTCTTTAGCTCTGGGGGGTTCCTTCGGTTTTTGTTTCTTTTCTAGGATCGTTTGAGAAGAGAAAGAATCATAAATTAGATTTAAATTTTCAATTGTAGAAAAAGCACCTCTAATGGATTGCCTATAAGACCTCTCAAAGTCTTTAAGTTTACTAGTCCCTAACTTTGAAGTAAATAACAATTTACCATTACAATCAGCTAATTCTATATAGTTTCTCGTGGCAAAGAGATTAGACTTGTCTTTTACGTCTACATATAAAGCACTACATTTATTATAGTATAACTCCCCAGGCAGTTCTTCGTTATCTAAATACACTTCATAACCAGCCTTAGAAAATAAAAATTTTGTAAAGGAATTGGCTTTGTAACGATTTACCTGTTTTAAGAAGTCAAATGTACTTTTAACAATTACGTACTGTTTTTTTGAAGCAATACTTTTTTGTCCAAAAGAAGACGGACTCAAAAAAATAAGCATTAGAAAAAAGAAAATCTGTCTCATATTTAGTCTATTACAATATTAAATCCAAAATTAAAAGCAATGGAATTAGCAGTGGATACATCAGCTACACCTAATAGGTTATCTAAACCTCCAAACACACTCAATTTTCCAAGCTGAAGTGATGTTGCGGCACCAAAAATTATAGAAGAATAGTCATTTATAGTATGTGTAAACTTTGTATGTATTTTTTTGGAAAGAGAAGCCTCATAGAAACTGGTAAAAGAGAATTGTGGTTTTATTGGTCTCATAATATTATGAATCTGAAAACCTATAGCGTTATAATAGTATTGTTTATGAGTTTTTGAATAACAAGTTTTATCTCGTTTTTCACCAAAACTATATTTAAGAGCTGCATTGATTTTCATTGGCCTCCAAGATGTATAGGCTTCCTGTGTTTCTTCAGTGATCACTCTATCTCTAAAATCTTGTTCAACTTGTTGCCAGTAATTACTTAGACTAGAAGCATCATATTCAAAATTTAAACCATCTAGAACATAATTACCATCAATATTAAAGTTTTTAGTGTTTTTTGAATGCCTAATGAAACCAATATCTAGTAGGCTGGCAGTAAATTCAAGTTGTGATGTAAAATGGTAAGTAAGACCAAAGTCTAGCCCTAACCCCATATTACTACCTAAGAAAGTTTTTGAAAAATATTCACCTGGTGAATCAATAAACTCATCATCAGAATCTACTATTCCAGAAGTTCTAACTTGTCCGTTTAAATTATTTAAGGATTGACGAATGATATTCTCATTGCTCGTCGATGAACTAAAAGTTCCAGAATTATTAAGGGATTCGATATTTATACTCGAGGAATAAATTTTAACTCTAGCTCCTACATTAAGTTTCTCGTTAATTTTTTTTGAAATTCCTGCATGTAAAACACCAAGAAAATCTCCTTTCAAAGACACTTGAGATAAAGAAAAGCTTCGATTTAAAAAGGGTTCATTTCCATAATAAAATAATTCTATAAAATCTTTGGGCGCATAGCCAATAAAATCTAGCTCTTCGTAAAAACCAAAACTTAGGTACGTTTTTTTATTTAATCTAAAGCCAACATTTAAAATATCAATTTTAGTATTAAAACTCATATAATCTGTTGAATTAATTTTATTCAACACTTCTTCAAATCTGGTTTTAAAAGCTCTAGAATCATTGGAAAACAGGTCATTCAGATTAAATCCAGTAAGTCCAATATCAAAAGAAAAGTCAGATAACATCGGAATCCCATAATGACTTCTAAAATTAGTTTCTGCACCAGGATTTAATAGTAATGTTTGAGGTGACTCCCCGAAGGAAAAGGCTAATTTCTGTTGAGATTTTAATGAGACAACAGAAATTAAAAATAGGATTAAAACTAGTTTATTCATTTTATTTTAAAGACTTAAATGTAAAGTTGTAGTGGATTTGAACTTTATTATTTGGTAAATATTTGGATCTATTTGTGAAGATGATGGGTCTAATTTCACTTCAACTCTAACTTTTCTCGAACTTAAAAATAATGGTAAAGATGAAATTTCAATAGAATCTGATGCTACATAATTTAAATCTTGAGAACCTATAGTAAAACTAGGAATAGTTCGGGTTATGTTATCATTACCATCAAAAAAAACAATATTAATTTCAAAAGATCTATCAAATCTATTTTCAATTTCAAAATCGAAAACAACTTTAAAAACATCATTTCTGATGGCAGATGATTTAAAAACTTTAAAATCTGAAGTATCTGTAATCATTGGTATTTCAGTATCTGTAGTACTGTTATAAAAATCATCTTGATTCAACTCAAAGTAAATTAAAGGTGCAGTAAGTATTGGATCTGCATTTAAATTAATATCATCAAAATTTAAATTATCTGTACAAGAAATTAAAAAACAAAGACTAAAAATTGTCACTACGTTTTTTATGTAAATATTCATAGGCTTAATAATTGTATCATCTTATTTTTAGGAATTAAAGATATTCTTTTAAATCTAATAGATTGTATATTGAAGTTATATTTTTTGGAACTGAATTTGAATTCTCTGAGTTAAAATGTATGGCTTTAATACCACAATTTAGAGCTCCCTCAATATCAGCTTCAAGGTTGTCTCCAATCATGATACAATTAGAAGTAGTTGTATTCACTTTTTCTAATGCATATTCAAAAACTTTCTTATTTGGTTTTTTAACGCCAACCGATTCTGAAGTAATAATAGCATCGAAAAAATTATAAATACCAGATTTTTTCATTTTTTTAGTCTGAATTTCTTCAAAACCGTTTGTAATAATATGAAGTTGATATTTATTTTGCAAATATTCTAAGATTTCAAAGGTTCCATCAAATAAATGGTTATAGTTTGGAAGTTTGGCAATATATTCATCTGCAAGATGATGTATAACGTCATCTTTAACTGAAAGTTTTAATGCCTCAAAAGTTTCTTTTAATCGTAAATATTTTAGTTCATTTTTAGTCACTTGTTCTTCTCTATACTTTTTCCAATAGCTAAAATTAATTGGAATGTATATTTTCAAAAACGATTCAATATCAACGCTAACATTAGCCGCTGGTAATATTTCTTGAAATGTTAATGCAGAATTTTTTTCAAAATCCCATAGTGTATGATCTAAATCAAAAAAAACATGTTGTATTTTCATAGGGTAAATATAATAATCTAACGTTAAAAATGTTTGAACTTATTATATATTTGATTTTTAAGATTTAACTGTTGAAAAAAAAGCTTCATATATTATTTTTGTGTGGATGGTACCCATCTTCGGTACTTCCTCAAAATGGAGATTTCATAATGAGGCATGCAGAAGCTATAAGTAACAAACACCTAGTTAGTGTATTGCATATTATTTCTAAACCAGGGCTATCAAAATCTAGGTTTGAAGTTGATAAAGCGTCAAATTTACATTCATATATCGCCTACATAAAACCAAGTAAAAATCCCATTTTAAAATTATTTAGGTTTTGGTTGGTATATCAACAACTATTGAAACAAATAGGAAGTTTTGATCTAGTACATCTCAATAAATTATATCCTTTTGGCCTATTTGCCCTGCATTTAAAAAGATTAAAACACCTGCCTTATATCATTTCAGAACATTGGACAGGCTATCATTTAAAGGAACAAAAATCATTGCCTTGGGTTGAACGAGTTTTATCAAAAATAATAACAAAGAATGCGAGTTCAGTTTGCCCTGTAAGTACAGATTTAAAAGATTCAATGTTGAAATCTGGACTAAAAGGAAACTATAGAATAATTCCTAATGTAGTAAATACTCATCTTTTTAAACCGGCAAAAAAAACAACTAAGAAATTCACAATTACACACATATCAAGTCTATTAGATAAGCATAAAAATATATCAGGAATGTTGCGTGTTGCCAAACAACTTGAAAACACTATTGATACTTTTCAATGGAATTTTATTGGTGGAAAAAAAGAAGAATTTAGCAAACTACTAGATGATTTAAACTTCAAAAAAGAAACCATTCATTTCACAGATCATTTAAGTCACGAACAAATTCCGAAACAATTGACCCAATCAGATGTGTTTGTGCTTTTTAGTAATTATGAAAATTTACCTTGTGTTATTTTGGAGGCATTCTCATGTGGAGTTCCAGTAATTTCATCAAATGTTGGAGGTATTAATGAGTTTTTTCCTGAGGATTTTGGATTTTTAATTGAACAAAATAATGAAGATCAACTTTTGCAAAAAATTATTGAGATATACAACAACCCCATGTCAAGAAGCAAAAAAATGCATCAGTTTGCAAATGATAATTTTAGTTCAGAAATAATTTGTGATTCCTTTTCTAAACTTTACCTTCAAGCCATAAACAAATAAATTTGACACAAATTAAAGAATATATTAATGGTTTTATAAATAGATCTGGGACCTATGTTCTTTTTTCTACATTGGCCTCTAGAGTACTTTCATTTATAGGTTCTTGGATTGCGCTGCAATTAATAGAAGCCAAGGAATTGGGTGTTATTCTATTTGCATATGGTATTATTCAATTTATAATCCCAATTGGTGGCTTTGGATTGCATCAAAGTTTGATTAGATACGGTGCTTTATTAGCATCTGAAAATGAAAAACAACAACTGTTTAGTTATGTGCTTCATAAAGGAGTTGTAGCCTCCATCGCAATCATTTTGGCTGTAGTTGGAATCGGGTATTTTATCCCTTTTCAGTTTGACAAAACCTATACTTACATTTCAATTTTATCATTCAGTATTTTGACTGTATTTATTCTTGAAATTATCAAAATACAATTTAGGTTACAACATAAAAATCGCTTGTATGCGCTTACAGAATTTTGGTATAGTTTACTTCTTATGGGTTTGATTTTTGGTTTGAGTTTCCAATATCAAGGCATGGGTTATGTCATTGCTTTAATTCTTTCACCACTGCTTACAGCATTGTTTTTTATCAAAAAACTAAAGGTAAAACTACGTGTAAAAAATAACCTTGAAATTACAAACCTCTCTTTTTGGAAATATGGTTTTTTTGGTGGATTATCAAGTTTAGTTACCCAACTACTTATACTTATTGATATCATTTTGATTGGCTATCTAATAGATGACCCAGTTGCGGTAACACACTATCGTTATGTTTCTATCATACCTTTTAGCCTTCTGTTTTTACCTCGAGTATTTATCACCACAGATTTTGTCACTTTAACCGAAAAAATTCATCAGAAAGATTATATCAATAAATACATCAAGAATTATATGGTGTTTTTTGGAGTTGTAAGTATTCTTCTCGTTCTTTTTAGTTACATCTTTGTAGAACAAATTCTTAATATTTTTGGAGAAGAGTATACGAACTATGCAGATAGTTTCTTGATTTTAATTCTGGGGATTACTGGCATCTATATCTTTCGAGGATTATTTGGAAATCTATTATCCTCTATTGGTAAAATAAAGTTCAATTATTACATCATATCTATCGCAATTCTAATCAATATTATTAGTAATTATTATTTAATTCCTACCTATGGAATTAAAGGAGCAGCGATCACCTCTGCAATTTTAATGTGGTTCACCGGGGTTTTTTCTTGGTTGAGTTTCCTTTATTTCTATAAAAAAAATCGTTATGAATAAGATTCGAAAACTTATAGGAGGTCTTGGTTTATTATTTAAAAACCCGAGTCTCATCAATCTGATTACGGATAGTGAATTCTATTGGAAAAACTACTTGAATAAGTATCAAAACAACCTGTTACAACTTCAAACAGTCGATATTTCAAAGCTCATTGAAAATCCCTCAGAGTTAAATCATTATGCGTTTTTAGGTGGAGGATCTTTACCAACAGATATTATCTTATTAAAATCATTGTCTAAAAAAATACCCAAGTGCTCATATTTTGAAATTGGCACATGGCGAGGTGAAAGTGTTATCAACGTTTCTGAGACTGCTAAAGAATGTTTTACCCTCAATTTATCTGAAGAAGATATTTTGGCCGAGGGGCTTCCTCAAAAATATGCAGACCTTCATGGAATTTTATCTAAAGAAAGAAAAAATATTACCCATCTTTTTGGAAATACTTTGACTTATGATTTTGGTGCATTAGGTAAAAAGTTTGATCTTATTTTTATCGATGGAAATCACAAATACGAATTTGTGAAAAATGATACTGAAAAAGTATTCTCTCATTTAGTTCACAAAGAATCTGTTGTTGTTTGGCATGATTATGCATCAAATCCAGAAAAAGTACGTTTCGATGTATTGGCAGGAATTTTAGATGGTCTACCAAAAGAGAAACATGCAAACTTATATCATGTTTCTAACTCATTATGTGCTATTTATTATCCTGAAGAACTAGAGAGTAAATCTATCGATTTCCCAATTCAGCCCAACAAACTGTTTACTGTAAAAATACAGGCTAAAGAAATTTAGGGCGTTTCATCAACATTGGATATGTCTTTTCTTGAGCTCCAAAACTAAAAAAATACTTGGCTACTGATTGCATAGACGATCCTCCAAAACTAAACGTTTTATATGCATTTACATAGCGCTTAATGGCTTGGTCTATCAAAAATGTATTTGCTCCATTTTTTCGATTAGAAAAATCTGTTGAAGAGCACAAAATCGTTGAAGTCTCTTGATATTTTAAGAAGAATGCAGCAGCAACCAACTTTTCACCTTGATATACAAAACACAGTTCTCCACAATCTTTCATTAAACAAAAATTAATTAAAGTTTCTAAATTTTGATAATCTTGTTCTTTTATTTCAGGGGTTCTCTTTCCAACATTATTTTGAAAAAGAGTAATGAGATCAAAAGGGCTTCCACCCCATTCTATTCTTAACTCAGATTTTTCGGCTCTTTTTAAATCTTTTTTACGATCACTTTGATACCCTTTTTTAATATTGTCATATCCTGTAGTTAACTCTAATTCTTGAAATTGTTTTTCAAGAAAATTTGAATTCTCTGTATCAAATAAATTCTTGACGTTTAATCGAAGTTCAATAAATCGAAATCTTTTTTGAATTACTGAAATAAAATCAGATTGAATATAATCACGCTTTGAAAAAATCCCCAATTGCAAAATCCAAAGCGGAGGGTGAACATATTGAATCAGATACTTCTTTCTAAAAGGAACTGGCATTACCGCCTCGTAATCATTTAAGACCAGAACAGCCCATTGATCACATACCACATCTAAATACCATGAGAACGCATAAATTTTAGACTGAAGTGAAGTGTCTATACATAGGTTGTATTTCTCTTCATCTAAATGTTCTCTGTGAATGTATTTAATTGACATGGGTGTGAATTAATTTTTGCATCTTATCATAGACTTTTTCCCATCCATTCCATCGAAGGTATCCACTGAGACTCTCATTATGAAATAATGTAATAAAAGTTCCATTAACATTCATCACCTCATTCAATAAATCTTTAGTTCTTCCTAAAGACTGTTTAGGAGTTAATCCCATATAATCGTTTAAAGTGGTATCCATTAATGCAAAGGGATGAATAAGCAAGGGCGTTTGTATTTCAAAATCCAAATCAAAAAAATGAAAGGGAATGGAGGTACTCGCTCTAAATCCAACATGACTCGCATAGCCCATAGAGTAATCTTCTTCAATCTCTAAATCTATCAGGTTCTGATAGGTTTCAGGTAAACTAAACCGTAAAAAATGTTGTCTAGAAATGGTTGTGGGTATATTTGTAATCGATTCTAAGCGATCTTTTTCTTTTTTTAACATTACACTATTCTTCATTGTATAATAAGAAGGATGAAGTCCAACACTAGCATAATCAGCAATATGCTTAATTAGTAATCTAAATTGTCTTTTGGTGGCAGACACATTGGTGTCAAAAGTGGTATAATCTGCAATAAGAAAGAAAAAAATTACTTTGACATCATAGGTTTTACTCAAAGTTAATATTTTCTCGAATGTATTATAGGGGTCTTTTCTAATTCTTAAAAGCACCAATACTCTACTCCAAAAACTTCTTATTTGTAACTTAAAAAAATCTGATATAAAAGCCCCAAAGGTTCGAACAAAGCTTTTATACTTATAGGCAAAAGCATTATCTACATCTATGGTTGAAATATAGCGAAATTCTCGATCTGGAAAATGATATTCTGGAAAACGTAATTTTAGAATAGTTTTTAGTTTTACCACCCATATATCTACAACAGGTTTTTCTAAAAATTTAAAATTATAGGCTAAGCTTTGCTCTGCTGTAAATCTTTCATGAATATCTCTTACATGAGGTAAATACTCCTCATATCTTGAAATCAAATAAAAACTTGCTGCAAAAATATCAAATGGTATACTAGAATGAGGTCCTGCATTAAAAAAACAGGGGGTGTCGTCCCATGATGAAAGGGTTATTTCTAAATCATTTATACCTTGTTCAAACAACAACTCGTTACTTTTTACAAAGAATTCTTTTCCTAAAGGAACCTTTGTGTAACTCATTTTTGGCCCATTATGAGCAACAAAATCCTCAACCTTTGTTGTAAAAGATACTGGAACAAGCAGGACTCGAGTAAAAATATGCTTAAAGATATACCGAACTCTTGGGGTAATCTTATGCGTATAGACTAGTATCAAAACTAAAAAAGAGGTTTAAATTTCACCATTATCGGCAAAGCTAAAATAAGACTTTTCAGTAATTATTAAATGATCTAAGAGTTTAATATCTAAACTTAGCCCTCCATCTTTAATTTTCTTAGTAATCTCTTTATCTTCCCTACTTGGATTTAGTGAGCCAGATGGGTGATTATGGCAAATAATAATAGCCACAGCTGATATTTCAATTGCTTTTTTAAATAAAAGTCTGACATCTACCAATGTTGCCGTTATCCCACCTTTGCTCAATTGATGTTTAGAAAGTACTTCGTTTGAATTATTTAAATAAAGTACCCAAAACTCTTCATGGGCTAACACTCCAATAAGAGGTTGCATCATAGAAAACACCTCTTGGCTACTATTAATTTTAGGTCTTTGTACAAAAGCCTCTAGCTGCCTTCGCTTTCCGAGTTCTAAGGCTGTTACAATGGCTATGGCTTTTGCAGGACCAATCCCATGAAATGTTGTTAATTTTTTTAACGAAAGCTTAGCCAATTCATGAATATTATACTGCACAGATTCTAATATCCTTTTAGACAAATCTACAGCACTTTCTTTTTTATTTCCTGAACTAATTAATATCGCAAGAAGTTCTGCAGAACTAAGAACTGAAGCTCCTTTACTCATTAATTTTTCTCTGGGTCTATCATCTATAGCCCATGATTTAATGGTTAATTTTTTCATTTAGCAACTTTTTCCTTAAAGATACAAAACAAGTTTAAACTAGTTTAAAATGAATATCGATGGCTAATATGGGTTACACTATATTAAGTTTTATATCTTTGTATGATATTTCTTACGATTTATGAAAATTATTATTGCAGGTGCCGGAGACGTTGGGTTTCATTTAGCAAAGCTATTATCGTACGAATCACAAGATACGTACGTGATAGATTTTGATGGAGAAAAGCTAAATTACATCAACAACCACTTGGATGTCATCACCAAAAAAGGAGATGCTACGTCAATAAAATTATTGAAAGAAATTGGAGTAGAATCTACAGATATATTATTGGCTGTTACAGAGTCTCAAAATACTAATTTTACCATTTCAGTCATTGGAAAATCTTTAGGTGTCAAAAAAACTATAGCTAGAATAGACAATCCTGAGTTCCTCAACAATGATCATATTGATTTTAAGAAATTTGGATTAGACTATATAATTTCACCTGAAGAACTCGCTGCAGATGAAATTAAAATGCTATTAAACCAATCTTCATTTAATGATACTGTAACTTTTGAAAATGGTTTGTTTAATGTCATGGGTACTACCCTAGATTACAAATCTCCTCTCTTAAATACTACTGTAAAAGAAGCTAGAGAAACCTTTTCAACTGTTGATTTTATTATCATAGCCATTAAACGTGAAGGCGTATCACAAACCATTATACCAAGAGGAGACACTGAATTTAAATTAAATGATCAAGTGTATTTTTCTGTTCCTCACTACAGCGTAGATAAACTTTATCCAATTGTAGGAAAAGAGCATTTAACCATAAAGAATGTGATGATTTTAGGAGGTAGCTCTATTGGATCTAAAACCGCCAGAAACCTTTGTAATGAAAACTTCAAAGTAACACTTATAGAAAAACAACGAGAAAAGTCAATGCTATTGGCTGAGGAGTTAAACGAAACACTTATCATAAATGGCGATGGAAGAGATATTGAATTATTAGAGGAAGAAAATATTAGAGAAATGGATGCTTTTGTTGCGGTAACAGGAGATTCTGAAACCAACATCATGTCTTGTCTCGTAGCAAAGTCTAAGGGGGTTAAAAAAACCATTGCTTTGGTAGAGAATATGGATTATATCAATATTTCTCAAACCATAGGAATCAATACACTTATTAATAAAAAATTAATTGCTGCTAGCAGCATCTTTAAGCATATCAGGAAAGGGGAAATCCTAGCTTTAGCCAATCTTCATAATATAGATGCTGAAGTTTTTGAATTTGAGGTTTTATCGGGTGCCAAAGTAACTAAAAAGGTCATCAAAGAATTAAATTTCCCTAGAGATGCTGTTTTTGGAGGCATCATTAGAGACGGTAAAGCATTAATTTCAGATGGTGATTTTCAGGTACTTAGCGGAGACAAAGTCATTGTTTTTTGTTTACCTGAAGCCATTCATATTGTAGAAGACTTATTCCGATAGCGATGGGAAGTCTTAATCTTAAAATAATTTACAGATTTTTAGGACTCACTGCAGTTCTTAATGGGGTCTTTATGTTTATTGCTATTCCTTTTAGCATGTATCATCAAGAGGCAGCTCAGATGGGGATCTTAAATGCTGGAATTATTACAGTATTTATTGGTTTAATTCTTTATTTTTTTAACAAACCTAGCTCAACTACCATCCATAAAAAAGAAGGGTACCTAATTGTAACTTTAGGATGGCTTACCTTATCGTTTACAGGAATGCTTCCTTATTTATTTACAGGAACAATTCCATCGATAACTAATGCTTTTTTTGAAACATTATCTGGATACTCTACCACAGGGTCTTCTATTTTAACAGATATTGAATCTATGCCAAAAGGAATTTTATTTTGGAGAAGTGCTACCCATTGGATTGGAGGTATGGGAATTATAGTTTTAACCATTGCAATTCTTCCGCTTTTAGGTATTGGAGGCATGCAATTATTTATGGCAGAAGCACCAGGACCATCTGCAGACAAATTACACCCCAGAATTACCGATACAGCAAAACGTCTTTGGTTAATTTACGTTACCCTTACTTTTGCAGAATTCTTTCTTCTTAAGGTTGCTGGTATGAGCTGGTTTGATGCGATTAATCATGCCATGGCCACCGTGAGTACAGGTGGTTTTTCTACAAAAAATGCTAGTTTATCGTATTGGAATGCCATGCCTTTAGTACAGTATATTATTATCTTTTTTATGTTTATTGCAGGTACCAACTTTGTACTCACCTATTTTGCTCTAAAAGGAAAGGTTCGTAAAGTGGTACAAAGCGAAGAATTTAGATATTACTTTTTTGGTATTGTAGGAATTACAAGTATTGTAGCTGTAATTATTTTATTTTTCCAAGACGAAACCTTACAAACTACCATTGCACATCCAGCAGTTTTTGGAGCCACAGAAAGTGCCATTAGACATGCCCTTTTTCAAGTTACCTCTATCATTACAACCACTGGGTTTGTAAGCTCAGATTTTACCATGTGGAGTTACTTTGCTACAGGAATTTTCTTTGCTCTGTTTTTTGTTGGAGGTTCTGCGGGGTCTACCAGTGGAGGTATTAAGATTGTGAGACATATTGTGATGTTAAAGAATAGTTTTTTAGAATTTAAAAAAACTTTACACCCAAGTGCTATTATACCGGTTCGATACAATGAAAAAGCAGTGAGTCAAACCATTGTGTTTAACATTCTTTCTTTCTTTGTAATTTACATGCTTATTTTCATGATTTCCTCAGTAGTGCTAACATTTTTAGGCTTAGATTTTACCTCAGCTCTAGGGGCTGCTGCCTCTTCTTTAGGAAATATTGGACCTGCAATTGGCTCTGTGAGTCCTGTAGATAATTTTGCACATTTGTCTGCTGGTGCAAAATGGTTTTGTTCTTTTCTAATGTTAATTGGACGATTAGAATTATTTACCGTTCTTATTTTATTTACGCCATTTTTTTGGAGGAAAAATTAAGAATTTTATAATTGTTTTATAAAACAAATATTATCTAAACATAGGTTCATCTATTTTTTGTAGTTTTAGGTTTTAAAATTTAAAACTATGAAACAAAAATATTTTTTAAAAAAAATCTTTTTATTACTTCTCTTTATTACCTCTATTACTAACAGTCAAGTAATTAATGATAATTTTGAAGATGGTGATATAACTGGCTGGACTGAAGGTACTTCTAGTGACTGGACAAATTCTACTAGCTCTCCCATAACAGGCTCTCGATCTCTAAAACATAACCTATCAAGTGTTTCCGGTGAAAGTTACATATATCACGATATTTCATCGCTAGATTTATTAACTCAAAATATTTCATGGCAATTTAATTTGGCGAATGGATCATGGGACCCTTCTGGTTCAAATAGATTTTGGGTGTATCTAACCGCAAATGAAACAGATTTAAGTTCGTCTACCGTAGACGGTTATGCTGTGGGTGTAAATTTATCCGGCTCGTCTGACATTCTTACCTTATGGAAAGTTACCGATGGATCTGGAGCTGCTATCGTAAGCTCTTCATTCAATTGGGGTTCTAGTGATACAGTAGGCATAAAAGTGACCAGAAGCACCTCAGGTGAGTGGGAGTTACTTTTTGACTCTAATGGTGGGTTTGATTCTTTAGTCTCTGCAGGAACTGCAACCAATACAGATTACACACACGATGCTTATTTTGGTTTGTTTTTTGACTTCACTTCATCTAGAGCTGGAAAACTTAAAATGGATGATGTAACCGTAGAAGGTACTGCTCCTAGTTCTGACCCCTCAATAACCTTTGATTCTTCCTCAAGTTCAGAAACTGAGACAGATGCGACGTTTAACACTAGTATTCCTGTAACATTATCTAACTATAATGCTGATGTTACCGTTAGCGTTACTGTAGATGGTTCGAGTACAGCAGAGGCAGGAGATTATACCCTAAACACATCATCATTAGCATTTAGTTCTAATGGTACACAAAATATTTCACTCGATATCAATAACGACGCTGACAGTGATGGCGAAACCGTAATTTTAAATATTACTGTATCATCAGGTACAGCAGACTTGGGAGTAAGTTCTCATACTGTTACAATAACAGATGATGATTTGCCTTCAGCAAATATATCGTACAATGAAGGTTTTTCTGATTGTAGTACCCATGACTGGACAGTAGCAACTGTAGGTTCAGAAACTGAGTGGATTTGTGGTAGTGGTTATTTTGAAGCCAATGCATTTGGGTCTTCTGGAACAGCTGATGATTACTTAATTAGTCCATCATTTAACATGGACACACAAACTAATGAAATTTTAAGTTTTAATAGTCTAACCCAATTCGCAGACACTAGTCCACAAATTTCACTTTTGTATACAACAAACTACACTGGAGATCCATCAACTACCACTTGGGTAAGTTCTTTAAGTCCCACCTGGCCAGGAAGTGATTCTAATGTAAGTACGAGTTCAGGAAATATTGATATATCTAGTATTTCAGGTACTGCAGTCCATTTTGCATTTCGATATACCTCAACGGGTACTGAAAGTGGATCTACTGAAAAATGGAGAATTGACGATATATCCATTGGTGGTACACTTTCTGTAACCGATGATCAAACAATAGCTTCAGATATTAATTTAGATGTTGATATCAGTAGTTCAGGATCATTAACTCTGAACAGTAATTCAGATATTAATGGAGATGTAACTATTGCAGATGGAGGTGAATTAACATTAAATGGTACAGGAACTATTTCAGGTAGTGTAACTATATCAAACGGTGGTTCTTTAATTGCTACTGATGGATCGGTTACCGGAAACATCACCTACAACAGAACCCTAGCCACCACTAACTGGTATTTAATTTCATCACCAGTTGAGGGGCAAGATATTGATACTTTTGTTGCCGCAGAAGGTTTAGCTTCAGGTACTAATGGATCTAATTTAGGGTTAAGTGATTACAATAATACTACTCCAGGATGGGAATACTACCAAAATGGAGCCTCTGGAACTGGAAACTTTACATCGGGAGATGGAAGATCAATCAAATTAGCCTCTACTGGAGATGTATCATTCACTGGTACTATCAACACTTCTGATGTTACCGTAGCTATGACTTCAAACTCAAATGGATTTAATTTGGTAGGAAATCCTTATCCCTCATATGTAGCAGGAAATGAAAACGCAGATGGAACGAATAATATACTTACAATCAACTCAGCAAACTTAACAGAGAATACTTTGTGGTTTTGGAACCAAAGTACAGGTTCTTATAATCAGATTAATCAGGCTTCTACTGCTTTTCAAATAGCGCCAGCTCAAGGCTTCTTCGTGAGCGCAACAGGAAGTGTAAATCTTAGTATTACAGAAGCCATGCAATCGCATCAAGGAACAGATTCTTTCCAAAGACTTACAACAAGACCAGAGATAGCATTATCTCTATCTAATGGTACAGCGATAAGAAATGCCGACATCTATTATATTGAAGGAACAACCACCGGTTGGGATAATGGCTATGACAGTTCAATATTTGGTGGTGTTTCCAATGAATTTGCTATTTACACTCATGCTGTTGCCAATGGAAACGGTAGAGATTTAGGAATTCAATCTTTACCTCCCAACAACTATGAAAACATGGTGGTTCCTGTAGGGATTAACGCTGAAGCTGGAACATCCATTTCCATAGACGCAGCTACAAACAACTTCCCTTCTGGTATCAACATTTATCTAGAAGACAAACAAGACAATAGTTTTACTTTGTTAGAAGCAGATTCAAACTTTAGTTTTACACCAGAGAATAATCTTTCAGGTATTGGACGTTTTTACTTGCATACCACATCCGGAGTTTTAAGTGCCGATGATTTTGACACAAACAAGAACATAAGTATCTATACCTCTAGTAATGATAACCTGAGAATTGTTGGTGTACAAAATGGAACAGCTACTGTTCGGTTGTATAATATTCTCGGTAAAGAGATGTTAAAAACCTCTTTTGAAGGAAACGGTGTCAACGACATTAATTTGAACACCATTCCTATGGGTATTTATATTGTAAAACTTACTACAGAAAACGGGGTGCTAAACAGAAAAATAATCATTCAATAACAGAAATCTTTTACAACATGGAACATCAAAAAAACACAAAAAAAGAAGAGATTTCAAGAAAAGAGGCTCTTAAAAAAATTGGAAATTATGGTAAGTATGCAGCCTTAACTGCTATTGGAACCTATACGATTCTTAGTCCTAAAAAAGCGCAAGCATCAAGCCCTACAGATCCTGGAACTGATTTCCGTGTTAATTCTGGAGCACTAGAAAAGATCATAGACCAACAAAGTGAAGATATGTATGAAGGAATTGGAGATATGTATGATTAATATTTAACTCTGGTATTAAAATAAAGAATAGGAACACCCCACTTTCAATGGTTTTGAAAGTGGGGTGTTTCTATTTAATTATACCTAACAATTAGAATCTGTTGTTATCATTTTTATGCACTTCTAAAAGACCTAAAGTTTTTAATAAGAATTTATATAAAAAATTTTGGGTATTTATGAAAAATACTTAGTTTTGCGTAAAACCCCTAAAAAATGAAATCTAAGAATCCTATAAAGGATAATGTTTCTAATGAATTTACAATAACTCGTAAAGAAGCGTTAAAAAAAATTGGTGAATATGGTAAGTATACTGCATTAACAGCCATTGGAACCTTTATCATTTTACATCCAAAAAAAGCTCAAGCAACAAGTGTAATTAATAATGATGATAACAATGGTCTTATTTCACCCGGAGCTAATGGGTTTTTTGATTAACTTTAATTCATTTAATTTTTGCATGAATTTCTCTCAAAAGCTGTAGAAGACAAATCAATTGTTTGGTTCAAAGCCTCCAACAACTACATCATCCTTGAAGAAATTGCAGCCCACCTTGTTCATCAAATTTTAGAAAACAAGACTCCTCAAAAAATAGCTACAAAATTAGCTGAAAAATTAACCATTTCTGAACAAGAAGCCATAAAAGCTGTTCATGATTTAAACAATCGAATTGTAATCCCCAATACCACTAAAACTACCGAAGAGCATACAAGTAAATCTAAATATGGACTGCCTAGTAGCTTTGCCTTCAAAAAACACTACCATATTCATAACAAGGTTTTTAAAGTTGAATTTGCAAATGAATTTCAACTTTCATTACTTCATCCAAAATTTGCACATCTAGAAACTCAAGAAACTTCAAAAATTGAGCATACTTTTCAAGTATTTAATGCTAATCATCTGATCCATTTGGTTCTGGATGGTGAATGTATTGGGTCTTGGGAAGCTAAAAATGTACATTATTTTCAAGGGAAATTTTCGATGAAAATAATAGAGTGTATTTATACTAAAAGTGAAGCCGAATGGATGGGCGTTTTTCATGCTTCAGCAATTAATTATAATGATGAAAATATCTTAATCTTAGGAGACTCTGGGAATGGAAAAAGCACCTCACTCGCCCTACTTCAAGCTCAAGGTTTTCAGTGCATTGCTGATGACTTTGTGCCGATTGATCAAGCACAGGATGTATATTCATTTCCTGCAGGAATTTCTATAAAAAAGAATGCGTTACCTGTATTATTAGAAGAGTATCCAGAATTAGAAACCTCTGCCGAGTATCATTATGAAAGACTCAATAAAACGGTGCGCTACTTACCTCCTCGGAAAATAGACTATTCAAAAGCAGCGCCTTGTAAAGCCCTTGTCTTTATAAAATATGACGCAACCATTGACTTTGAGATTTCCAAAATATCGAAGCTAAAAGCTTTTGAACATTTAGTACCAGATTCATGGATCTCTTCAAACTCAAAAAATGCAGCTTCCTTTTTAGACTGGTTTGAAAAAATGCCTTGCTACCAACTCACCTATTCGAACAATGAATTGATGTATAGCACAATAAAACGTATTTTTGAAGATGACCTATAAAGAAACCTTGTTTTTTGTAGCCAAGTGTTTGACCATTAACCATGAAACACACAATAGAAGTATTGTTGAAGAAATACTACAATCCAATACGGTAGATTGGGATGAAGTGGTAAAACTAAGCACTGCGCATTTTGTATTTCCAGCCTTGTATTGCAATCTAAAAAGAGCCTCTTTTTTATCCTATTTACCTGAGGATTTAGTGGACTATATGAAATACATCACAGAGCTAAACCGTGAGCGAAATGAAGAGATCATAGCACAAGCTAAGGAGTTAAACACCTTATTACTTGAACACAACATTACTGCAATTTTTATCAAAGGGACTGGAAACCTTCTGGAAGGACTGTATGAGGATATTGCGGAAAGAATGGTTGGGGATATTGATTTTTTATTTTCTCCTGAAGACTATCCGAGGGCAATTGAAATTTTAGAGGACATGGATTTTACAATTAATCATAAAATTGATGAATTATTATCCAGAAAAAAAAGACATTACCCCAGGCTTATACATAAAAATAAAATTTCGAGTATTGAAATACATCATTCGCTTATAAGAGAAAAGTTCAGACATGAATTCAATTACCATTATATTAATTCCAATATCCAACTAATACAAGACGTTTCGATTTTAAGTTTTGAAAATCAATTGTCATTATCAATAATTGCCTCACAAATCAATGATTTTGGGTTTGAATATAAAAATTTAGCCTTAAGAAATGCCTATGATGTGTTTCTATTATCCAAAAAAACTACAGCCAAAAATGCATTTTTAAAATTTAATACCTTACAACACCCTCTAAATTGTTTTTTAGCCATTTGTTTTGAAGTGTTTAACAAGCCTCAAACGCTTAAATATACTTCTTCAAGAAGAATAGAAAAATATCTAGTTGTATTTAATCAATATCTAAATAACAGAGATTTATATATAAATAATTATAAAAAAATTATCATAAGAAGAGCTATTTTTAATCGATTTACAATTATATATAAATCTTTTTTCTACAAAGAATATAGATTATGGATACTTAATTTAATAACCGACAAAAACTGGCGCAAGGAAAAACTAATTCAATTGGGGTTAAAGAAACCCTAAACCAAGTCCTTTACCTCATCAAAGTCTAAGCCTCCATAATTTCCAGAGCTCATTAATACTACTGCGGTTTGTTCTAAATTTTGACTAAATAAAAACGCTTTAAATTCGGCTGGATTGGTAAACATCATTAAATCCTCTCTACCAAAAGCTGCTCCAATTTGTGCGGTTGTTACTTCATCGAGCTGTTTAATTTTTACTGCATGCGGTGAATAGAATACCACTGCTTTGTCTGCTTGATCTAGTGCTCCTTTATATTCACTCAAAAATTCAGCATTTAAACTACTATAGGTATGTAATTCTAAACAGGCGATCACCTCTCGTTGCGCATATTGCTTTTTTACGGCTTCAGTGGTGGCTTTTACTTTACTCGGGCTATGCGCAAAATCTTTAAAAATAACCGTTTGTTTATTCTCTGCAATTTTTTCTAAACGCTTACTCGCCCCTTTAAATGAGGCAATGGCTTCATAAAAATCGTCTTCATCGATACCCATATGCTGGCAAATCCATTTGGCACCTGCCAAGTTTTGTAAGTTATGATCACCAAAAATCTCCAAAGGCATCATCCCATCTGGAGTATCTATAGCTGTAATCCCATCTTCAATTTCATAGCTTGGTGTGCTGTACGGATATTTTTTAATGGTATGAGTAGAGCTTTCCACAACTTCTTTGACAATAGCATCTTCTTCATTATAGACCATAATTCCTCCATTGGTTAAGGAGTCTGTAAAAATTCTAAACTGCTCTATATAGCCTTCAAAAGTTGGAAATACGTTAATATGATCCCAAGCAATACCACTTAACAAAGCAATATTGGGTTTGTATAAATGAAATTTTGGCCTTCTGTCTATCGGAGAACTTAAATATTCATCGCCCTCCAATACCATAAACTCATTTTCTTGGGTAAGGTGTACCATCGTTTCAAAACCCTCCAGTTGTGCTCCTACCATATAATCTACTTCCCTATCATGATAAGCCAGTACATGAAGTATCATTGAGGTTATGGTGGTTTTCCCGTGAGATCCACCTATAACTACCCTAGTTTTGTCTTTAGATTGTTCGTATAAGAACTCAGGGTAAGAATAGATTTTTAAGCCCATATCTTGAGCTTGCAACAATTCTGGGTTGTCTTCCTTGGCATGCATCCCTAATATAATAACATCTAAATCTTGCGTGATTTTTTCTGGAAACCAACCAAAAGCTTTGGGTAAAAGCCCTTTATTTTCTAAACGCGATTTAGAGGGGTCATGAATGGTATCATCACTTCCTGTAACGTGATATCCTTTGTTGTGTAATGCAATGGCTAAATTGTGCATGGCACTACCTCCTATAGCGATAAAATGAATGTTCATTTAATATGGTCTAATTAATTATTTTTTTCTTTCTTCTAAAACAACTCGAGTTGGGGTATCTTCCCCAGAGATGATGCTTTGGGTTCCAACAGCTACTGCTTGAATGGTTTGTGTGATCACAGCAATATCTAAGGTTTCTACTTCATCTGAAACTTGATGATAATCTTTATCTACATCTATGGGGGTTGTAGAAAACGTATGTGAGGGCACCCCTAAACGTGCCAAAGAGGCGTTGTCTGATCTAAAAAATAAATTAAATTTTTTGTAGGGGTCTGGAAATAACTGATAGCCTGTACCCACCAAATTCTTTTGAATTATTTTTCCAAAATCTGAGCGTTCAAAACCAGTTAACCATGCGGTATTTGGTCCAAAACTTGGGGTTTTACCAATCATTTCTAAGTTAATTCCTGCAACAAATTTGCTAGCGTCTATTCCTTTACCAAAATGCGTAGAGCCTATTAAACCCATCTCTTCAGCGGTAAAAGCTGCAAAAACAAGGGTTCTTTCATTGCCAACTTTTTTAAAATGTTCTGCCAGGGCTAGAATTCCTGTGACCCCAGAAGCATCGTCATTTGCTCCGTTGTAGATACTATCTAACACCCCTTCTTTTGATCGAATGCCCAAATGGTCATAGTGTGCAGAGATGATCACAACTTCTTCTTTTTTACCTTTTCCTTCCAGTACACCAATAATATTACTTGAGACAATCTCTTCTTGGGTTCGTCTATTTTTAAACGTGAAGGTTTGTCTATACGATGAAAGGGTATCGTAAATACTTAGACCCAACCGTTCAAATTCAGTTTCAATATACTGTGCAGCACGCTCAATACCAATAGTACCAGCTCTCCTCCCCTGCATCTCATCTGAGGCTAAAGTATATAAGTGATTTCTAACTTGTGTAGAATCGATTAATACTATAGAAGTTACTGTTGGTTTTTTAATTTCATTTTTACAGGAAACCATCCCTATAAACACCAATAACAACATTCCTATTTTTTTCATAAACCTTAAATTATTGAGGGTTAAAGATACCAAACCTCAACAACATTTATTTTGTACTTTTGTTAAAAAATTTAGTCATGGATTTATCATTGGTACCCAACATAAAAAACCTAGATGCGAATAATTTCTTTTTATTGGCAGGACCTTGTGCGATTGAAGGGGAAGATATGGCACTTCGAATTGCAGAAAAGGTGGTGAGCATCACCAATGATTTAAAAATTCCATACGTTTTTAAGGGAAGTTTTAGAAAAGCCAATAGAAGCAGAATAGACAGCTTTACGGG
Source organism: uncultured Flavobacterium sp. (assembly GCA_913061465.1). Taxonomy (GTDB): domain Bacteria; phylum Bacteroidota; class Bacteroidia; order Flavobacteriales; family Flavobacteriaceae; genus Polaribacter. The sequence goes on along the minus strand of CAJXSU010000024.1, from coordinate 4,918 downwards.
TATTGGAGATGAAAAAGCCTTAAAGATTTTACGTAAAGTTTCTGAAACTTTTGATGTGCCTACGGTAACCGATATTCATGAAGTTTCTGATGCCGAAAAAGCTGCTGAATATGTAGATGTACTTCAGATTCCTGCGTTTTTAGTCCGTCAAACCGATTTGGTGGTTGCCGCCGCAAAAACAGGAAAAGTTGTGAATTTAAAGAAAGGGCAGTTTATGAGCCCAGCTGCGATGAAACACGCAGTTAAAAAAGTACAGGATGCTGGAAACCATCAAGTAATGACTACCGATAGAGGTACCATGTTTGGTTACCAAGATATGATAGTAGATTTTAGAGGAATTCCAGAAATGAGAGCATTTTCTACTACGGTTTTAGACGTAACCCACTCGCTACAACAGCCCAACCAAACTTCTGGAGTTACCGGTGGAAGACCTGAGATGATTGAAACCATTGCCAGAGCTGGTATTGTAAATCATGTAGATGGTTTATTTATAGAAACACATTTTGATCCTGCCAATGCAAAAAGCGACGGCGCAAATATGTTAGATCTTCAGTACTTAGAAAAGTTACTCTCCAATTTAGTAGCGATTAGACAAACCATCAATACCTTATAATCTTTATATGGCTTCAAATAAAAATTTAACCACAAAAACTGCCCAAAATTTTATTTTAAAAGGGTTTAATAGCATTCAAATTGGTTTGTACATACTTATGGGTATATATGTAATTAATGCGTCCATTCTAGGGTTTATTGCCGATAGCAACCCCTTGGGTATGCTGTCTATAGAAATTATAGAAAGCATCTGTATGTTTATGGTAGTGCTGGTTGTATTCTTTTCTATGTTTGCTGTTTTTTTCTCAAGTAGAAGAGCTGCTAGAAAAGCAGGGGTAGCGGTTTGGAATGCCGCATCTAAAAAACAGTTTGGTCTCTATACCATAGCTGTAATTCTGGGGGGGTTCTTATTGTCACTGGCAAAAAACGCCGAAGTGAATTATGCCACTCCATTCTTTTTGGGATATCTAGGGTTGTTAATGGCCTTGTTTAACTCACAACGTAAAAAAGCCTATGATCTTCTTGTGGCTATTTGTTTATTATTGGCCCTAGTGGTATTTATAATTCCAACGTATTGGTACTCCTCACTATTAATTTTGGGTGGAAGTTTCTTTGTGTATGGTATTGCAAATCGAAAATAAGCCTTACTCCTCTCCATTTACATAGCCCTGCAAATACTCATACCTTGGCATGAGTTGCTGTGCATTGGTCATTGCTGCACGCGCTAAAATACCGTCTTTATCTCCATTAAAAAAAGCAGGGATCACATGGGTTAAAAATAATTCTCCAAAACCATCACTGGCATCTTTTGGCAATTCACAAGGTAAATTGTCTACAGCCATCACCGTAATGGCGTCAGAAGAAGTATACGCTACTTCGGTAGAAGTTTCAGGATCATAACCATAAATGGGGTCTGCAATGGTTGAAGCTCTTAGTGTAGAAGCTACTGGCCCATCAATATCACAAGAAATATCAGCCACTAAACGAATGTTAAAGTGCTTATTTTTTGCATCTTCTCTGGTGAATAAATACGGAGAACCGTCACCAAAAAAGTGTCCTGCAATAAAATAATCGGTAACCTTAGCAAAACGCATAAAGTTAGAAATATAAGCTGAGGGGTTGTTGTAAAAATCGCTGTTGGTGAGTACTTGACCATCGATACGTTTGTTATAGTCTAATACATCTATTTTACAATATACAGGTTCAAGAAAACTCTCCGTTAGGTATGCTGAAATAGAAACCGACTTGATGTTCATGGCGTCTAAAATTTCTTTGGCACCTTTGGCTACTTTACCTGATCCTGTTAACAAAATTTTTATCGCAGGAAGGTTTATCGAATTAAGCTCCTCTATTAAGGCAGGTAAATCGGCTAGATGTTCTGCTTTAGGTAATGAGAAACTTTGCGCTTTCATCCCGAAGGCTCTAAACCCATTATAGGCACCTACGAGCCCAGCATAACGCCCAAAACCAATAAGACGATTGCCTCTAGGATCTGTAATGACCTCATGATCGTATAAGGTAATGTTTTTCTCAAGCATTGCTTTAAGCAAGTCTCTATTGTAGGGTTGTTTTTTTATGGTATGACTGAAGAAAAAATATTTTTTATTGGGAATTAGTGCAGCAATAGGCACTTCTTTTACCCCAATGAGCACATCACAATCAGAAAGATTTTCAGTAATCTCAAAACCAGCTTTGGCATAGGCATCGTCAGAAAAAACTCGAATGTCTGAAGATTCTACCACAATGGTAGCCTCCGGAAATTGTTGTTGAAACTCTTGCAGTTTTTGCGGAGAAAACACCACCCTTCTGTCTGGTGGGTTTTTTCGTTCTTTGATGATCCCAAATTTCATACCTATAATTTTCCTCAAAATTAATTGATTTTGATAGGATGCGCAAATGATAAATTGGTTTCATTTTCATACTTTTGCAGAACCTATAGGTTTTAGTAACCTAATCTAGGGGACGACTGGTTTTGACTGCAAGGTCAGTGAGATTGTAAGCATACCGAGGACTGAAATGACTACTCGTAAAAATTATTTCAACCATTTAAACGGCGAAAATAACTACGCTTTAGCTGCTTAATCTGAATTCACAGTAAGATTAGCCTCGGCACACTAGGTGTGCAAGCTTTATGTCCACGAAAAGCCTTGGTTTATGGCGTTTCATTTTTGGGCATCGTAAAAATAAACATAGGAATGTTAGGGCTTTGATAACATTTTGAAACTAAAAAAGCTAAGCTTGTAATGGATTGTTTTTGATCAGCTACAAGACGAAAATTAAACAAAAACTACGTATGTAGAAAGCATTTGAGCTGCTTGTTTGGACCCGAGTTCGATTCTCGGCGTCTCCACCACACGGGACAAACTCATATTTTTTGAGATTTGTCCCTTTTTATTTTCACCTAACTCCTTGTCTATCTGTAAGATATACCTCAACACATCATTGATTCTTGTAGTTCGACATTTTTTTCCGTCAAATTCTATTTTTTCTGGAAAAATCGAACTTATCAACTTCTTTTTATGCGCAATAGCACTGTTAGTATAGGTCTGCTTAAAATTTTCTAAATGTAGAAATGCGTTTTCAATAAGACCCTTATATTCCGAATCTGAGGTATTTAACCCGTTTAGACTTGAAGTGATTTGATCGCGCTGATTTGTATATCGATTTAATGTTTGCCCATATACTTTTGGAGAAATAGTTCCGTCTACTAATAAATCTTGGAGATTTTCAATCCGTTGGTTTGCGGAAGCTAACTCCTTCTCTAACTTTTTTCTTTTCCTCGCTCTGTCTTTTTGATTAACACCAGATAAAGACTTTAAAATCTCTCTATACAGAACTTTTGATTGTTTAGTAAATTGAAAATCATCCAAAATAGATTCAAAAACCGTGTTGACTTTCTTTGCAGAGAATCGTTCTTTTTTACAATGATTACAATGGTAATAAAAATACTTTTTACCCGTACAGCTCTTTGAGGGACTTCCTGTCATTTTCGATTGGCATTTGGAGCATTGTAAGATTCCTCTTAATGGTAGCTCTTCGCGAAGTGTGTTATAAATAGGTCGATTTCTTTTCTTTTGGCGTTCGGACAATTTTTCTTGAACTTGGTAAAATAGTTTCTCAGAAATAATTCCTTGATGAACACCTTCAATCCACTGTTCCTGCTCCTCTCCTTCTTTTGGAACGACTATCTTACCCATATATACAGGGTTTTTTAATAAAAGAGATAAATTATTTCTACTTACTTTAAATCCTTTACTACGTATATCTTCGCGAATCGCTGCTTGTGTTTTCCCTTTTATGATTCCCTTATATGCAAGTTGAATAAATTTAGCCTTTGGGCTGGGCTGAATAATGGGCCTGTTATTTGCATCCCTCCTATTTACATAACCTACAGGTGCCATTCTGCACCAACGACCTGCTTTTAAAGACCCTCTGATACCACCTCGTATCTTTATCGACCTTCTGTCATTATCTATTTCAGGAAATACTAAATTAATAGCGAGCATCGCTTTACTTTCAGGAATACTAAAATCAATGGGTTGTTCAATAGCTTGAACTTCTATTCCCATTTCTTTTAATTGACGAATCATTAAAAATGAATCTGTTACATTCCTGGAAAAGCGGTCCCAAGTGGTGACTAATAAATAATCAATGGTCTTTTTGTTCTTTTTTGCGAATCTCAAAAAGTTTTGAAATTCAGGACGATTGAAGTTTTTAGCGGAGTGGTCTTCTTTATAATGCGCAACAACCTCAATATCCTTGCGTTTGCAATAATTTGTTAGCTGCTCAAATTGAACACCCAAGCTAAACCCTTTGGCTTGTTCGTCACTACTTACTCTTGACATGATTACAGCTCTTTTCATTGCTTAGAATTTTGAAAAGCTTCTAATTGAGCATTGGCAATGAGCTCAAAAAAAGCTTTGATTTGTTGTACTTCTTCGTTTGTTAGTTTTTCTTTTCTGTTTTTATTTAAAATGATTTTGCATTCATATTCTGATAACATGATTTTGATGTATGTACAATTCCTTTGCTTGTTACAATAGGATTGTGACGTATCAATTGATCTGATGTATTCAGTATCATAATTTATATTTCTTTGTGTTTTCAAAATTAACTACACTCCCATCAACTGTTTGAATAATAATGGTTGAATAATCTCTTTTTTGGATGTGTTCCATAATTCGACTTTCGACTGAAACTTTTTTGTTTGTTTTAATTTCTAAATGCGTTGGCTTGGCTTGTTTAAAACGAATTGTAATTGATTTTAACTCATTGTAATTCCTTCTTATCATTCGGAGTGTCTTACTCTCCTCATTAGATAAAATTGAAATAGATTTAGTTTCAAAAGCATCTATCTCATTAGATA
>CAJXSU010000023.1 GCA_913061465.1 uncultured Flavobacterium sp. | reverse complement strand
GAAAAATAGTAGCGCAAATTGATATTGATACTCAAGGATGGGATGGTACTTATGGTGGTAAAATATTAGCCTCTGATGATTACTGGTTCTCGATTATGCTTGTTGATAGAAATGGAGCACTAAGAGAAAGAAAAGGGAACTTCTCGCTGTTGAGAAGGTAAGAAATAAAATATGTAACTTCATTTTGTATTTATAATCAAACAAAAGTATGCCATTAGTCAATCCATTATCAGCGGAATACAATTTAGAAACTAAAGAGCTAGCAGAATTTTTTAATGAAACTCTTGGGTTTTGTCCAAATTCAGTATTAACAATGCAACGAAGACCAGCTATTTCTAAAGCATTCATTAATTTAAATAAAGCAGTTATGGCAAACGAGGGTAGAGTTACCTCTGCTTTAAAAAGAATGATTGCTTGGGTATCCAGTAATGCTACTGGCTGTAGATATTGCCAAGCCCATGCGATCCGAGCTGCAGAACGATATGGTGCAGAACAGGAGCAATTAGATAATATATGGGAATATAAAACTCATCCTGCGTTTTCAGAAGCAGAAAGAGTGGTTTTAGATTTTTCATTATTGGCAAGTCAAGTCCCTAATGCTGTTGATGAAACTATCAAGAAACGTTTGTATGAATATTGGGATGAGGGTGAAATTGTAGAAATGTTGGGTGTAATTTCTTTGTTTGGCTACTTAAACAGGTGGAATGATTCTATGGGAACCTCTATAGAAGATGGTGCAGTAGCATCTGGAAATCAATATTTAGGGAAATACGGTTGGGAAAGAGGTAAGCATCAATAACAACTAACTATTTTTTACCCGCGACTACAATAACAATCTCTCCCTTTGGAGGTTTGTTTGTATAATAAGAAAGCACCTCTGAAATTGCCCCTCTTTTTGTTTCTTCAAATAATTTGGTAAGTTCTCTAGATATAGATACCGTTCTGTCCTCTCCAAAATATTCTGAAAAATGGCTTAAGGTTTTTAATAATTTATGTGGAGATTCGTAAAAAATCATAGTACGTGTTTCTTCTGCCAATTGAAGTAAACGCGTTTGTCTTCCTTTTTTTATTGGTAAGAAACCTTCAAAAATAAAACGATCATTTGGGAATCCAGAATTTACAAGTGCAGGAACAAAAGCAGTTGCACCTGGTAAACACTCAACCGCTATATTATTTTCGATACAGCTTCTTGTTAATAAAAATCCAGGATCTGAGATCGCAGGGGTTCCAGCATCAGAGATTAAGGCACACGACTCTCCATTTTGAATGCGCTGTACCACACCTTTCACAGATTTATGTTCGTTATGCATGTGATGGCTATGCATTTGAGTACTAATTCCAAAATGCTTAAGTAACTTTCCACTATTTCTAGTGTCTTCTGCTAGAATAAAATCTACATCTTTTAATACTGCAATAGCTCTAAAAGTCATATCTTCTAAATTTCCAATAGGTGTGGGAACTAAATATAATTTACTCATGCATTACTTGTATTAATCATCAATTATTTAAATTTCTTCATAGGTTTCAACTGTAATATCAGCTAATACGTCACCAGTATGTTTTGTGCTCAATGGCTCAAATAACAATAAGTGAGTTTCTTCTTTTGCAATGGGTTTATGAAGAACTCCTTTTGGAACAATAAAAAACTCACCTTTATTTAAAATGACTGTTCTATCTTCAAGGACTATCTTTAATTGCCCTTTTAAAACAAGAAATAGTTCATCTTCATCATCGTGTTTATGGAAAACAAATTCGCCTTTAATTTTTGCTAATAAAATTTGCTGACCGTTTAATTTTCCGATTCTTTTTGGAGACCATAAGTCTTTAAAAAGTTTTAATTTCACTTCAAGATTAACCACTTTATTCATAATGCAAATTTACAAAAAGTAATTGAGCTTAAATTTTATATAGATCTTTATGTATTTTAAAATTGTTCTTTAAATTTAAATCATTTAATAATGCAAAGGGTAACCCATTGTTATTGATAGGATTTGATTAAATTTGTGGATGATTACGTTTATAATTATATAAATTATAAATCGTGGTTTTGGTTATTATTATGTAGTAATAAAATAAAAAATGTATAGAACACATTCTTGCGGAGCTTTAAACGCTTCAGATATCAATAAAGAGGTAACCTTATCGGGTTGGGTACAGAAATCTAGAGATAAAGGGTTTATGATTTGGATAGATCTTCGTGATCGTTATGGTCTTACACAGTTAATTTTTGATGAAGAAAGAACTGCTACAGATTTAATGGAGAGAGCGAAGAATCTAGGACGTGAGTTTGTGATTCAAATTACAGGAACTGTTATAGAAAGACAGTCTAAGAACCCTAATATGAAAACTGGAGCTGTTGAAGTTTTGGTTTCAGAGTTAACTATATTAAATGAAGCTAAAACTCCACCATTTACTATAGAAGACACTACCGATGGAGGAGAGGACCTTAGAATGAAATATCGGTATTTAGACATTCGAAGAAATCCCGTAAAAGAGAATTTATTATTCCGTCATAAGGTATCTATGGAAGTTCGAAAATATCTTTCTGATGATGGATTTGTAGATGTAGAAACACCTTATTTAATAAAATCTACACCAGAAGGAGCACGTGACTTTCTAGTGCCTTCTAGAATGAATCAAGGACAGTTTTATGCCTTACCACAATCTCCACAAACCTTCAAGCAATTGCTAATGATTGGTGGATTAGATAAGTATTTTCAGATTGTAAAATGTTTTAGAGATGAAGATTTACGAGCAGATAGGCAGCCAGAGTTTACTCAGATAGACTGTGAAATGGCCTTTGTTGAGCAAGAAGATGTTTTAAATACTTTTGAAGGGCTAACACGTCATTTATTAAAAGAAATTAAAGGAGTAGATGTAGCAGAGTTTCCAAGAATGCAGTATGATGATGCAATGAAATTGTATGGGAATGATAAGCCTGATATTCGTTTTGGAATGCAGTTTGGAGAATTAAACTCTGTAGCCCAGCACAAAGAATTTGGAGTGTTTAATTCAGCCGAATTAGTTGTAGGGATTGCCATTCCAGGAGGAGCTTTATATACCAGAAAGGAAATCGATAAATTAGTAGATTGGGTTCGCCGCCCGCAAGTTGGAGCCTTAGGAATGGTGTATGTAAAATGCAATGAAGATGGAAGTTATAAGTCTTCTGTAGATAAATTTTACGATCAAAATGATCTAGAAAATTGGGCGGAAGTCACTGGAGCTAAACCAGGAGATTTAATTTGCGTTTTATCTGGAGACACAAACAAAGTAAGAGCACAGTTGAGTGCACTTCGTATGGAAATGGCAGAACGTTTAGGGCTTCGAAATCCAAATGAGTTTGCACCACTATGGGTAGTAGATTTCCCTCTGTTAGAATTAGACGAAGAAACGGGTCACTATCATGCCATGCATCACCCATTTACCTCACCAAAACCTGGCCAACTAGAATTATTAGATTCCAAGCCTGGAGAAGTAAAAGCCAATGCCTACGATTTGGTATTAAATGGAAATGAAATAGGAGGAGGTTCTATTAGAATACATGACAAAGAAATTCAGGCAATTATGCTAAAGAAACTTGGTTTTTCTGATGAAGAGGCAAAAGCGCAGTTTGGATTTTTAATGGATGCTTTTGAATATGGTGCTCCACCTCATGGAGGTATTGCTTTTGGATTGGATAGATTGGTGTCTATTTTAGGAGGTCAAGAAACCATTCGAGATTTTATTGCTTTTCCAAAAAATAACTCAGGAAGAGATGTAATGATAGATTCACCAGCGACTATAGACGACGATCAATTAAAAGAATTGAATATTAAATTAGATATTCAAGAATAAAAATACAATCCCGCAACTGCGGGATTTTTTATACATAAAAAATGAAAAAAAGTTTTATAATGTTACTTGTTGTTATTTCAACCAATCAATTTTTTGGGCAAGAAATGACAGGTTTACAACTTTTAGAAAAAGCTATTGAATATCACGATCCTCATAAAAATTGGGCAACATTCTCAGGAGCTTTCAATGTAACAATGAAAACTCCTACTAAATCAGACAGAAATTCAATAATTAGTCTTGATTTGCCAAATGAATATTTTCAGTTATTTGCAGCTCAGGATAAAACTTCTCACGAATACACCTTACAAGACCATAAGTGCAATATTAATTTCAATGGTCGCATCGCTACAGAGGAAGAAAAAACAGCCAATAATTTAAGTTGTGAACGCGCAAAGATGTATCAAGATTACTACACATATTTGTATGGATTACCAATGAAATTAAAAGATGCTGGAACAATTATTCATGAAAAAGTAGCACTAAAAAAGTTTAAAGGAAAGGATTACCTTGTATTAAAAGTAAGCTATGAAAAAGAAGTAGGTGAAGATACTTGGTATTTTTATTTTGACACTTCTACCTATGCAATGGAGGTTTATCAGTTTTATCATGAAGAAGAAAAAAATGATGGAGAATTTATTTTATTGTCAGGTTTAGAAATAGTAAATGGAATTAAAATGCCAAAAAAACGTGCTTGGTATTATAATAAAGGAGAAAAATATTTAGGAACAGATTTCTTAAGCGTCGGCCAACGTTATGACTAATATTGCTTATAAAAATTTATTATTTCGATTCTAATGCTTCCCTCATTCTGTCTGGAAAATCTGTAAAGCCACCATCAGCTCCTGCTTTATGTATAATAACATCAATCATTTGTTGAAAGGAATCAAATTCATCTAAACTATCTTCTCTAAAAGTGTAGGGATGAACAACCAACCCTAGTTTGTGAGCATCTTCAACTATAGAAGTTAAAGAAAACCCTGAGGTTGTTTTTGAGGAGATTAGGTGTTTGTACCAAGGTCCTATACCATCTGCATAACTTGCATAAAATGCTAAAAGATTTTTTTGTTCAGGAAATTCCATTAATTGAACTAAAAATAATTTTGATTTTAATTCATTTCTTATCCGTTCTAATTCTTGTGCATCAAAACATTGTAAAATACATTGATCATCTTTTGAAGAATAACCATACCTAGTTAATATCTCCAACACTATTTTTGAAAAATCCTTTCCGTTTTCGTGATGAAATTTTGGTTTTTTGATTTCAGGATATATTCCAATATTTTTACCAGTACTTTTATTGAGACCTTGAATCAGTTCTATTTCATCTTGAAAAGAATGTAATCGAAAAGAACTAACCCCTTTAGGAAATCTATTAGGATAAATTTGAAGTCCTGTCTTTGAATCAAACCGTTCAGTAACCTCCAATTTTTTAAGTTCCTCAAAAGTAAAATCAATCACATAGTATTTGCCGTCTTCTCTTTTTCTGTTGGGGTACTTTTCTGAAACATTGGTGACATCATCTAGTAATATATCGTGAATTACAATAGGGATATCATCTTTGCTTAATACTAAATCTTGTTCAATATAATCTGCATTCATAGCATGCGCCATTACCTTAGATGGTAATGTATGTTCAGGTAAATATCCAGAAGCTCCTCTGTGTGCCACAACAGTAATTTTTTTTGCTGATTTTAGCTCTTTTTCTAGATTGGATTGACACGAGATAATCATTAAAGTTAAAAAGATGAATGTTAGATTTTTCATATTGAAAAAGGTTTATTTAAAGGTAGAACTTTTTGTAGTTTTGTCTTTATGAAATTAGCATTAAAAATACTTTTTATAATTTTTATTCTTTGGATGCTTTTAGGAGGGTATTTAGAATCCATAGAACACTCAAAAGGACCCATAGTAATGGGATTAGGAGTTCTATATCTTTCATTTATTTTTATGCCTATTTTTATTTATTGGAGATATAAAGATGGGAAGTATAAAAAATACATTATAAATGATAAGACCCTACTAGGTGAAATGAAAAAAAAAGAATGATTTCAATTCCTCCAATCTCACCTTTTTTAAGACTATTCAATTAGTTTTCTTAGTACCTTTGCTACCTATGATTGATCAAAGAGAAGCCATTTCAGAAAAAGCCGTATTAATTGGTGTAATTACTCAGTTACAGAATGAAACTAAATCCAAGGAGTACCTTGATGAGTTGGAGTTTTTAACGAATACTGCAGGTGGAGTAGTTGTAAAACGTTTTGTGCAAAAGTTAGAAAAACCACATCCAAAAACATTTTTAGGTGCTGGAAAACTTGAAGAAGTTCGATCTTACATTGATAGAAAAAGGATTGGGACAGCTATCTTTGATGATGAATTATCTCCAGCTCAGTTAAGAAATATTGAAAAAATACTTGATTGTAAAATTTTAGATAGAACCAATCTTATTCTAGATATTTTTGCACAACGCGCTCAAACAAGTTCTGCAAAGACTCAGGTAGAGTTAGCTCAACATCAATATTTATTACCTCGTTTAACGAAACTCTGGACTCACCTAGATAAACAAAAAGGAGGTATAGGAATGCGTGGTCCTGGGGAAACTGAAATAGAAACGGATAGACGAATTATTCGTGATAAAATTTCTTTATTAAAGAAAAAACTTATCACAATAGATAGACAAATGGCTGTTCAGCGGAAAAATCGAGGGAAAATGGTTCGTGTAGCTCTTGTAGGCTATACCAATGTTGGTAAATCTACCTTAATGAATGTGATTAGCAAAAGTGATGTTTTTGCTGAAAATAAATTATTTGCAACTCTAGACACAACGGTACGGAAAGTGGTGATAAAAAATATTCCCTTTTTGATGACAGATACTGTTGGGTTTATAAGAAAATTACCTACACAACTAGTAGAGTCCTTTAAATCTACACTAGATGAGGTACGTGAAGCAGACTTGCTCCTTCATGTAGTAGATATTTCACACCCAAATTTTGAAGATCATATAGCTTCTGTTCACACTATTTTAGATGAAATTCATTGTGCCAATAAACCAACAATAATGGTTTTTAATAAAATAGATGCTTATACATACGATACAATAGAGGAGGATGATTTAGTTACTGAAAAAACATCAGCACATTATTCTTTAGAAGATTGGCAAAAAACTTGGATGGGAGGAGATAAGAATACTTCAATATTTATATCAGCATTAAATAAAGAAAATTTAGATGTTTTTAAAGAAACCACATACAACGAGGTAAAAGAGATTCATACTCAAAGATTTCCGTATAATGATTTTTTATATTATGAGTATAAGGAAGAATAAATTATTCCTCATTTGATAAATCTTCAATAATCCCTAAACGTTTTGCTCGGCGCTCCCAACTTTTTCTGGCCAATAGTTGAAGGTCTTCTATAGTGTCGCTTTCATCCATAATTTCTAGACCAAGAAGTGTTTCAATCATGTCTTCCTGAGTTACAAGGCCACTCACAGACCCATACTCATCTACAACTAAAGCAATGTGTTCTCTTTCATCAATTAATTTATCAAACAAACTTGGAATTGGCAGATCTCTTTCTGTAATTAAAATTGAACGCTTAATATTTTTTAATGATTGTTCTCCATGTCCTTTAATAATAGCTTCTAGTAATTGATCTTTAAGAAAATATCCTGTGATATTATCTGGGTTTTCTGAATACATAGGAATTCTAGAGAAACGCAATTGCGAATGTTCATTATAAAACTCTTGAATGGATTGTTCTTCATTGGCAGATTTTAAAACTGTTCGAGGTGTCATAATATCTCGAACTCTTACTTCTTTGAAGTTCAATAGATTTTTGATAACGGTACTTTCTGATGCTTGAAAAACGCCTTCCTTTTCTGCGATCTCGGTCATTGCTGTAAAATCTTCTCTACTTAAAACGCTACCGTGTCCTTTACCTCCTATTAAGCTAGTGGTTAGTTGTAGAAGCCACAAAATACCAGTATATTTCAATGGAAATATTAAAACTAATAATGCTTTAGCTGTAAAATTACTTAGTTGCTGCCAATATGATGCACCAATAGTTTTTGGTATAATTTCAGACAGAACTAATATTAATAATGTCATAATAGCTGATACTATACCTACAATATTTATCCCTAAAAATTCAATTTTATAAGGAAGTTGCTCAGCTTGTACACCAACTAAAATCGCTCCAACTGTATGCGCTATAGTATTGAGTGTTAAAATAGCAATTAAAGGTTTATCTACATCCTTTTTTAACTCTTCTAAAATTAAAGCATATCTATAGCCTTCTTTCTTTTTAAGATTGATGTGAGTTGAAGTAACACTTAATAATACAGCCTCTAAAATGGAACAAAGAAATGAGAAAAATATAGAAACTGTTGCGTAAACAAGTAATAATGTCATTAATCAATTTTTATTAGTAAAGATATCAAAAAAGAAAACTCGAAACGATTTCATTTTTTAGAATTTATTTCATTTAGAATTACTAATAAATCCTTTAATAGAGAGATTATTTTTAGATGCTACTTTATGACTTAAATAAAATAGTATTCCAAAAATGGATTTTGTTGTTACGATTTAAGATTTTAAATGAAAGTTAAATTTTATGGAAAGTATAATTTACACCTAGACCAAAAAGTTGCCTAAATTGAATTTTAGATGAAGCATTAGTGTCAGATTTTAAATGTAACGTTAGATTAACAGATAAATATTTATTTACATCAACCTCAAAGTTTACTTGATGGTTTACATCTACATTTTGAGGATTATCTGTATAATCTGAATATAGAGCAATGATATTTTCTACAGAAACATTTTCTATCAGGTTGAATTTTAAATAGGCAGACATATTTAAACCAATACCATAAATAGATCTTTTCCCTTCAGGCACTCCATACATTCCTGAAAAAGGTTTTGAAACAAAAATAAACCTGGAAGTTGCAGGAGCTATATTAATTCGGATATTTTCACTCTTTCGCCATAAAACTCCTGGTCCAAAGCTAAAATATGCAGGAGATAAAATTGAGGAAACTTCTAGTCTTGGGTCTTGAGAGTAATCAAAACCCCTTGAAAATTGAGTAATGAAGTTTGAGAAAAAAGAGATATACCATTTTTCAACGGATTCCAATGCTAAAATTGAATTGTATTCAAAACGATCATCTGTTTTTCTAAAACCTTGGTTATTTGCATGAGTGATTCCAAAAGTGGATATAATTTTGTTATCCCATTTTACTTTCTTATTTATATAATTAAAATCGTAATTAACGCCAATGTTACCAGCAGTGTTATTTTCTCCCCCAGCAAGCCAGTTTGAAAAAGAGGTTTGGTTAAATATAAAGTTTACTCTGCCCTTTACGGACCATGTTTTTTCTACTTCTTCCTTTTTTTCATCTTTTACAATAGCGTCAAGTTTAGTTTGTAACAATTTTATTTTTTTCTTTAACTCTATCTTTGTTAATGAATCAATTGAAGAAACTGAATCTTTTTTTACTTGAGCACACAGGTTTATTGAAGTCAAAAAGAAAATAATGAATAGTTTTTTCATTAGTTTGTTTTTAAGGATTGAGTTTTTATTTTTTTTTCTTGAAAAGTGGAACTGTAGAGCAAGCTTCGCCATACATAATTGTTTTAGCAATGGGCTGTATTTTATGAATGAGCATTGAAAAAGCAGATGGTGGTATTGGTTTTTTTGTACAACCTTTAATAATAATTATTCCTCCTTTAAACGAGTCAATATTTAAATTTTGAATTATATCTTGAAACAAGCTTGTTTCAAGTAGCTCTAGATTACCTATTACAATTTTTTTTGCGTAGGGTGCCAATTCTGATGATAGTAATAAGTATGCCCATGAAGGAATAATGGCATCTACAGAGCAACCGAGTGCAACACAGGTTTTTTTGTAGCGAGACCAATTGTGGTTTTTTACAGCTGCTCTAAAATCTTTTTCTTTTAAAATAATTTCATCAAATAACCAGTCTTTGATGTCAAAAATTAGACGTTCTCCTTCAGGATATAACTCCTCTAAATCAATGGTTATTAGTTTACTGTTTGAAACTTTATTTATAATTTTATCTGACATTGTTAAAACAAATCTTAATATTACCTTATAGCATTCCTAGCTCTAATTTTGCCTCGTCACTCATCATTTCTTGTGTCCAAGTAGGATCAAAAGTAATTTCAACTTCAGCATTGTTTATCTCTTTCAAAGATTTCACTTTATCCTCAATTTCTATAGGAAGACTCTCTGCAACTGGGCAGTTAGGTGATGTTAATGTCATTAATATCTTCGCATTATTTTCGTCATTTACAAATACATCATAAATTAATCCTAATTCATAGATATCTACTGGTATTTCAGGGTCATAAATTGTTTTTAAAACCCCTACTATTTTGTCACCTATTTCTTGAACTTCTTGCTCTGTCATTTTAAAAATTTACTTAACTAAGGTTATCATTAATTGGATGTATTTGCTTGTTGAGCTATTGCATATAGTTTTATTTGTTTGAGCATTGAAACCAATCCATTTGCTCTAGTTGGAGACAAATGTTCTTTCAGCCCAATTTCATCAATAAAAAGAGTATCTGCCTTTAAGATATTCTCAGGTGTTTGGTTTGAGAAGACACGTAACAGCAGTGCTACTAGACCTTTAGTTAAAATAGCATCACTATCTGCCGTAAAATCAATTTTAGTATCATTCATTTCAGAGTACAACCAAACTTTTGATTGACACCCTTTAATAATATTCTCATCAAGTTTGTATTGTTGGTCAATGATTGGAAGTGATCTTCCTAGTTCTATGAGATATTCATAACGTTCCATCCAATCATCAAATAGATTGAACTCGTCAATTATTTCTTCCTGTATTTCTTTGATTGTCATTTTTAAAACTTATTTTTGAACTCTTACGAATCACTGTATAGCGTAACACAAAATTACGTTAAAAAAATAAGAAATGAGTAAATTATTAGCAGTTGGAACTGTTGCATTTGATGCCATAGAAACTCCGTTTGGCAAAACAGATAAAATTTTAGGAGGTTCAGGAACTTTTGTTGGTTTAGCTGCAGCCCAGTTTGGTATTGAAACGGGTATTGTTTCTGTAGTTGGTGGAGATTTTCCTCAAGCATATCTTGATATGATGAATCAAAGAGGAATTAATACAGAAGGTGTTGAAATCGTAGAAGATGGGAAAACATTTTTTTGGAGTGGGAAATACCATAATGATATGAACTCAAGAGATACCTTAGTTACTGAGTTAAACGTATTAGCAGATTTTACTCCAATAGTACCAGTATCATTTAAAGATGCAGCCATTGTTATGTTAGGGAATTTACACCCCTTAACTCAAAATTCTGTATTGGATCAATTGAATGAAAAACCCAAACTAGTGATTTTAGATACGATGAACTTTTGGATGGATGTAGCTCTAGAGGATTTACATTCAGTGTTAAAAAGAGTTGATGTAATTACAATTAATGATGAAGAAGCTCGTCAATTAAGTGGAGAATATTCTTTAGTAAATGCGGCAAATAAAATTCATAAAATGGGGCCTAAATTTGTAATTATTAAAAAAGGAGAACACGGAGCACTTTTATTTAATGAAGGAAAAATGTTTTTTGCTCCAGCATTACCTTTAGCAGAAGTTTTTGATCCAACAGGAGCCGGTGACACATTTGCAGGTGGCTTTTCTGGGTATTTAGCAAAAACAGAAGACATTTCTTTTGAGAATATGAAAAATGCTGTTATTTACGGATCAAATTTAGCCTCTTTCTGTGTAGAGAAATTTGGTACAGAACGAATGGAAAGTTTGCAAGCTAATGAAGTACAGAATAGATTAAAGATTTTTAAAGAGTTAACACAATTTGAAATTAAATTAGCATAAAATATTTCCGCGCTTGCGCGGATTTTTTATTTCTAAAAATAAATGACCAAACTATGAGCGACGCTATTAAACACGAATGTGGAATTGCTTTAGTAAGATTAAAGAAACCATTACAGTTTTACAAAGATAAATATGGTTCTGCATTTTACGGAATCAATAAAATGTATTTATTGATGGAGAAACAGCACAATAGAGGTCAAGATGGTGCTGGTTTTGCTAGTGTAAAATTTAATGTTGCTCCAGGAACAAGGTATATTAGTAGGGTAAGGTCTAATAAATCTCAACCCATTCAAGATATATTTGCTCAAATTAATGAGCGCCTGAATGGTGTATTAGAAAAAAATCAAAATAAATTAAATGATGTTACATGGCAAGAAGAAAATTTACCCTACTTAGGTAACCTATTTCTTGGGCATGTTCGTTATGGCACCTTTGGTAAAAATAGTATTGAAAGCGTTCACCCGTTTCTTCGTCAGAGCAATTGGAAGCATCAAAATTTAATCGTTGCAGGAAACTTCAATATGACTAATTCTAGGAAATTATTGGAAGAACTAGTCGAATTAGGGCAACATCCAAAAGAGTTTACAGACACGGTAACAGTTTTAGAAAAAATAGGTCATTTTTTAGAGGAGGAAGTTTCCAAATTATACTTAGAAGCAAAAGAAAAAGGGTTTAATAAAAAAGATGCCTCGCCATTTATTGAAGAAAACTTAGATTTACAAAATGTCTTAAAAAGGTCTTCAAAAAACTGGGATGGTGGATATGCTATGGCAGGATTAGTAGGTCATGGTGATGCTTTTGTATTAAGAGATCCAAACGGAATCAGACCGACCTATTTTTATGAAGATGATGAGGTTGTTGTTGTTGCTTCAGAAAGACCTGTAATTCAGACAGTATTTAATGTAGCTATTGAAGATGTTCAAGAATTAGAAAGAGGTCATGCACTTATCATAAAAAAGAGTGGAGTTACCGCTACTAAAAAAGTATTGGAGCCTAGAGAAAAAAAATCATGTTCATTTGAGCGTATTTACTTTTCTAGAGGAAGTGATGCTTCTATTTATCAGGAACGTAAAAATTTGGGAAAATTTGTTTTTCCTCAAATATTAAAGTCTATAGATAATGACATTTCTAATAGTGTTTTTTCATTCATACCAAATACTGCAGAAACTTCTTTTTATGGAATGACTGAAGCTGCAGAAGATATTTTAAACGAACAAAAAACTGCAAAAATATTATCAGGAGGGAAATCGTTGTCAGCTCAGAAAGTAACTGAAATTTTATCGCAAAGACCGCGCATTGAAAAGATAGCAATTAAAGACGCTAAACTTAGAACTTTCATTGCAGATGATAGTAGTAGAGATGATTTAGTAGCTCACGTATATGATGTTACTTACGGAGTTGTTAAACCTACTGATAACCTTGTTATTATTGATGATAGTATTGTTAGAGGAACCACCTTAAAGAAAAGTATCATTAAGATTTTAGACAGATTAAGTCCTAAGAAAATTGTGGTGGTGTCATCAGCTCCACAGATTCGTTATCCAGATTGTTATGGAATTGATATGGCTAGAATAGAGGATTTCATTGCTTTTAAAGCAGCTTTAGCATTGTTAAAAGAAACAAATCAATATCATATAGTAGATACAGTGTATAAAAAAGCAATTGATCAACGAGAAAAAGAGGATGCTGACATTGTTAACTATGTAAAAGAGATCTACATCCCATTTACAACAGAGCAAGTGTCTAAAAAAATTGCTCAAATGCTAAAAACAAAGGATATCAATGCAGAAGTTGAGGTAATTTATCAGTCAGTTGATAATTTACATAAAGCATGTCCAGATAATCTTGGCGATTGGTATTTCACAGGAGATTATCCTACAGATGGCGGTCACAGGGTAGTAAACGAAGCATTTATTAATTTTTATGAGGGGAATAAAAAAAGAGCATATTAAAAGTGTATTGATTTATATCAAATAATCGATTATATTTGAGAAAAACAAAACAAAATTGATATGTTAATACCCACAATTACTTTTATAGCGATTATAGTACTTGTACTACTGATGCTTATTTCATTCTACAATAGACTTGTAAAACTTCGCAACAACAGAGAAAATGCTTTCGCAGATATTGATGTGCAATTAAAACAACGTCATGATTTAATTCCACAATTGGTAGATACTGTAAAAGGCTATATGAATCATGAAGAAAAAGTATTAACCAATATTACTGCAGCTAGAGCCGGAGCTTTAAATGCATCTACCATTAATGAGAAAATTTCTGCTGAAAATCAACTCTCTACAGCATTAAGTGGTTTAAATATTGCTGTTGAAGCTTATCCTGATTTGAAAGCAAGTAGTAACTTCACTCAACTTCAAGAGGAAATTTCTGATGTAGAAAATAAGTTATCTGCAGTAAGAAGATTCTTCAATTCTGCAACTAAAGAGTACAATAATGCTGTTGAAACTTTTCCTTCAAATATAATTGCTGGAATGTTCTCTTTTAAGAAAGAATCAATGTTTGATGTTGGTGCTTTAGAAAGAGAAGCACTAGACAAAGCACCCAAGGTTAGTTTTTAATCTATGAAATATATTGGGTTACAATCTCAGATAAGCAGTAATAATAGAAAGTCTATTCTTCTTCTTATCGCTTTTCCCTTACTATTACTTGGGTTGGTGTGGCTCTTCTTTTTTGCAATAAATATCTATTTGAATGATGAAATAGTTTCATTCAATATAGATACTGTTCATAGTGGTTTTCTTTATTCAGTTCCTTATGTAACCATTGGAGTTGTCATATGGTTTTTAATTGCTTGGTTTTCACATTCTTCAATGATTCAAAGAGCAACAGGTTCTAAACCATTGGAAAGAAAAGAAAATAAAAGAGTTTATAATCTGACAGAAAATCTTTGTATTTCTAGAGGGATGAAAATGCCAAAAATATATATTATTGAAGATGATTCTTTAAATGCTTTTGCAAGCGGATTAAGTGATAAAACATTTGCGGTATCATTATCTAGAGGAATTATTAATAAGCTAGAAGATGATGAGTTAGAAGCTGTAATCGCTCACGAATTAACTCATATTATCAATCGTGACGTTCGTTTACTAATTGTCTCTATTATATTTGTAGGAATTTTTACTTTTATTACCGAAATGGCCTTCCGAAGTCTTCGGTTTGCAGGTAGAGGAAGAGGAAAGAAAGAGGGTGGTGCAATCGTAATTGTTTTAATAGTTGTGGTGTTAGGAATTATAGGAATGATTTTATCTTCTTTTTTTCGATTTACTTTATCCAGAAAGAGAGAGTATTTAGCAGATGCAGGAGCTGCAGAAATGACAAAGAACCCTTTAGCTTTGGCAAGTGCGTTAAAGAAAATATCTAAAGACCCTTGGATAGAAGCAGTAAAAAGAGATGATGTGGCTCAGATGTTTATAGACCACCCTACTAAAAAGAAAGATAGAAAATCATTGAGTACTTTTTTTAACGGAATTTTTGCAACACATCCACCGATTAAAGAACGTATTCAGGTTTTAGAACAATTCTAAAAAAAAGCATCCAATAATAGGATGCTTTTTTAGTTTATTAAAGTGAATGAATAACCTGTAATAAGGTCATGTGATTTATTTATTGGCAGTATATCTGCTAGCAACTTCGTTCCAGTTAATTACATTAAAGAAAGCTTCAATATAATCTGGACGCCTGTTTTGATAGTTTAAATAGTATGCATGTTCCCAAACATCAATTCCTAAAATTGGTGTTCCAGTACAAGAAACACCTGGCATTAATGGATTGTCTTGATTTGGTGTAGAACACACCTCTACTTTTCCTCCTGGAAGCACACATAACCAAGCCCAGCCAGAACCAAATTGAGTTGCCGCTGCTTTTGAGAAAGCATCCTTAAAAGCTTCAAAAGAACCAAATTCAGCCATGATAGCATTTTTTAAGTCTCCTGACAGTTCTCCAGTATTGTTTGGATTCATTACAGACCAAAATAAAGAATGATTGTAAAACCCTCCTCCATTATTTCTTACTCCTCCATTGCTCATATCTAAATTTCCTAGGATTTCTTCAATAGAGTTTCCTTCTAAATCTGATCCTGCAATAGCTGCATTTAATTTTGTTGTATAACCGTTGTGATGTTTACTATGGTGTATTTCCATAGTTCTTGCATCTATGTTAGGTTCTAGTGCATCATATGCATAACCTAATTCTGGTAATTCAAAAGCCATATTTTTTAATTTTAAATTGTTGCTAATTATAATTAGCACAAAAATAACTATTAATACTGATGCAAACAAGAACTTCACTTTTTGATAATTGATAACGTTATAAGAAAATATTATTTTGCAGCAAACATAAATTCTTCAGCTTTAATAACCATATTTTTACTTCCACAGATGAAAGGCACTCTTTGATGAAGTTCAGTGGGTGCTATATCCATAATTCTTGTAAAACCGTCACTAGCTTTTCCATTTGCTTGTTCAGCTAAAAATGCCATAGGATTACATTCATATAACAATCGAAGTTTACCATTTGAGTTTTTAGAACTTTTAGGATACATGTAAATTCCTCCCTTAATCATATTTCTGTGAAAATCTGAAACTAAAGATCCTATATATCTACTTGTGTAAGGTCTATTATCCTCTTCTTTTTGGCAATATTTTATGTAGTTTTTTATTCCCTGCGGAAAGTGAATATAATTTCCCTCATTAACAGAATAGATACTGCCATTTTCAGGGAATTTAATATTGGGATGTGATAAATAATAGCTTCCAATTGCTGGATTCAGGGTAAAGCCATTCACCCCATCT
Source organism: uncultured Flavobacterium sp. (assembly GCA_913061465.1). Classification (GTDB taxonomy): domain Bacteria; phylum Bacteroidota; class Bacteroidia; order Flavobacteriales; family Flavobacteriaceae; genus Polaribacter. The sequence goes on along the minus strand of CAJXSU010000023.1, from coordinate 15,168 downwards.
CCAGTGGTGTAAACAAGCATTGTGGAGGTTCCATAGACTATATAGCCAGCAGCAACCTGTTGACTTCCTTTTTGTAAAAAATCTTTTAATTTTACAGGAGTGCCCACGGGGGTAATACGTCTGTAAACAGAAAAGATTGTTCCCACAGAAACATTTACATCGATGTTGGATGAACCATCTAAGGGGTCAATTAATACAATATATTTATTTTGATGATTTTCATCTTGACTGTTAATGGTAATAAAATCATCCTCTTCTTCACTAGCTATTCCACAAACAATATTTCGATTAGTTAGAGTATGTATAAATTTTTCATTTGCATATACGTCAAGTTTTTGTTGATTCTCACCTTGAATGTTAGTGTCTCCTGCAGCACCAATAATATCGACTAGTCCAGCTTTATTCACTTCATGATTTACCACCTTAGCAGCTAAACGAATTGAGTTAATTAGTCTGGATAATTCTCCAGAAGAATATTTAAAGGAGGATTGATTTTCAATAATAAATTCACCTAGGGTTTGATTTTTACTAGCCATGAAAACGGTTTAAATTTTATGCAAAGATGCTCAATTTTTAACCAACTACAACCATTTCGTAGCCCATTTTATTAAGGAGTTCAAAAATGTTTTTTCAATTTTAAATTCATAGGATTAAAAGGTATTAAATAGTCATTTTTTTTGAGCTGATTTCAAAAAAACTATCTTTGAAAAAAAATTATATAAAATGAATTTTACAATAAGATTGGCTGAAAAGACGGACATGGAGTCGGTACTTAATCTAATTACAGAACTCGCAGTTTTTGAAAATGAGCCAGATGCGGTTAAAATTACTGTTGATGATTTAATTCGGGATGGTTTTTCTAGCCCCCCAAAGTTTAGGGTTTATGTTGCTGAGCAAGAAAATGTAATCATTGGTATTGCATTATTTTATGAACGATTCTCAACTTGGAAAGGAAGAACCTTACATCTAGAAGATTTAATTGTTACAAAAAGTAAACAAAAGATTGGAGCTGGAAAGGCATTATATACTGCAGTTTTAAAATATGCACATGATCACAATTTTAATAGAGTAGCATGGGAGGTAATTGATTGGAATTCAAATGCTATTGATTTTTATAAAAGTACAGGAGCAACCTATTTAAATAACTGGTCTGTTGTTCAAATGAATAAAGAAAATCTAGAAAAATTTATTCAAGACAATTAACATGAAGATTTTTAAATTTGGAGGGGCCTCTATCAAAGACGCCTTGGGTGTTAAAAATGTTGCTCATATTTTACAACAAGAAGAAGTGAGTGATTGCTTATTGGTTATTTCTGCTATGGGTAAAATGACTAATACCTTCGAGAATATCGTAAATTTTTATGTTAATAATAATCAAGAAAAGTTAACAGAATCTATAGATTTTACAATTAATTATCACACAAAAATAATTAGCGACCTTTTTCAAGATGAACATGAGATACATCAAAAAGTAACTTTACTATTTGATGAAATGATTCACTTCTTGACAAGAAATATAGCAAAAGAATATGATTATTTATATGATCAAATTGTTTGTTATGGAGAACTATTATCTACAACAATAGTTAGTGAGTATCTTACTGATATTGGGGTAACTAATACATGGAAAGATGTAAGAAAACTGGTAATAACAGATGCTGTATACAGAGATGCTACCTTAAACTGGTTAGAAACAGAACAACTCATTAAAACACAGATAGATTCTTCAAAATTAACAATAGTTCAAGGGTTTATCGGAGGTCATTCTAATGGAAATACAACCACTTTAGGAAGAGAAGGTTCAGATTATACAGCAGGTATTTTTGCCTATTGCCTTGATGCCAAAAATGTAACCATATGGAAAGATGTTCTTGGGGTTTTAAATGCAGATCCAAGAGAATTTAAAGAGACGCAATTGCTCAATCATATTTCTTACGAAGAAACTATAGAAATGGCATTTTATGGAGCTTCAGTAATTCATCCAAAAACAATTAAGCCTATTCAAAACAAACAGATTCCTTTATATGTAAGATCGTTTAATGATCTTAATTCACCAGGCACCAAAGTTAGTAGCGGTATAACTATAGAGCCCATAGTCCCTTGTTTTATTGTAAAGAAAAATCAGGTATTAATTTCTATTTCTACACGAGATTTCTCTTTTATGGTAGAAGATAATATTAGTGACATTTTTAAATTATTGCATACTTACCAATTAAGAGTTAATTTAATTCAGAATTCAGCCATTAGTTTTTCTGTTTGTGTAGATAATCATTTCAATCACTTTGATCAATTTTATGATGAAATTAAATTGGTCTTTAAAGCATCTTTTATAAAAGGTGTTGATTTGTATACAGTAAGGCATTTCACAAACAACTCACTAAATAAAATCCATAATTTAGGAAGATCTATTTTATCTCAAATAAATAAAAATACTGCACAAATTATAATTCAAAAAAAATAAATGAGCAGTATTTTATTTTTTTAGTTATGTTTGTAGACACACGAAGTTTTCATTTATGGAGTTAGTAACATCTAAAGAAATTGCTAAAGTAATTGGTACTGATAAATTTGGTTTTATTGGAACATTTGTTGGCTGGATTCTATTGAGGTTACTAAGAATTTCTAAGGTAAATAAAATTTATCAAAAGCATAAAGATAAAAAAGACCTTCCTTTTTTAAATGGTATTTTAGATGAGTTTCAAATAGAGTTTGAAATCCCTGAAGAAGACTTAAAGAGGATTCCTAAAAGTGGTGCTTTTATTACAGTTTCAAATCATCCTTTGGGTGGCATAGATGGAATTCTTTTGTTAAAGCTGTTACTAGAGCATAGGCCAGATTATAAAATAATTGCAAATTTTTTACTGCATAGAATTGCACCATTAAAACCTTATGTAATGCCTGTGAATCCGTTTGAGAATCATAAGGATGCAAAATCTAGTCTTCTAGGGTTGAAAAGTTCACTGCAACATTTACAAGATGGAAGACCATTAGGTATTTTTCCAGCAGGTGAAGTTTCTACTTATAGAGATGGTAAATTAATGGTAGATAAGCCCTGGGAATTAGGAGCTGTTAAATTAATTAAAAAAGCAGAGGTGCCAGTAATTCCAATTTATTTTCACGCAAAAAATAGCTGGTTGTTTTATATACTATCAAAAATTAGTGACACCTTTAGAACAGCTAAATTACCATCAGAGTTATTGTCCCAAAAGAATAGAGTTATAAAGGTAAGAATAGGGAAGCCCATCTCTGTAAAAGATCAACAAGAATACAAAGATATTAACTCTTTTTATGAATATCTCCGGAAGAAAACATATATGTTGGCAAACCCTTTTGAAAAAAAGACACAAAATATTCTGTCAACTCAAAATTTAAAAATTGCAATACCTCCAAAAAAAATTATATCTCAAAAGAATATTCAAGGATGTATTAAAGAAGTTGCTTCTTTAAGAAAAAATGGAAAAAGATTGCTGGAAAGCAAAAATTATGAAGTGTTTTTTGCCTCAGCAAAAGAAATTCCAAATCTATTACAAGAGATTGGAAGACTCAGAGAAATTACTTTTAGAGATATTGGAGAAGGAACAAACAAAGCTATAGATATAGATAAGTTTGATAAGTATTATCATCATTTATTCTTATGGGATCAGGAAGTTAAAGTACTTGTAGGTTCATATAGAATGGGGCTTGGAAAAGATATTTATAAGAAACATGGTATTGCTGGGTTTTATATTCAAACACTGTTTCGTTTAGAGCCTGAATTACATGGTATGATGGAACAAACCATAGAAATGGGTAGAGCTTTTATCATTAAAGAATACCAGCAAAAACCGATGCCGCTATTTTTACTGTGGAAAGGAATTGTTCATATTACACTTCGGTACCCAGAATACAAATATTTAATGGGTGGAGTAAGTATTAGCAATCAATTTTCAGATTTTTCTAAATCGTTGATGATAGAATTTATGAAATCTCATTATTATGATCCTTATATCGCACAGTACATTCAGCCAAAAAAAGAATTCAAAGTAAAATTAAAAGATGCAGATAAAGATTTTGTATTTGATGCTGCTAAGGCAGATATGCAAAAGTTTGACAAAGTTATAGATGAAATAGAGCCTGGAGCACTTAGAATTCCAGTCTTAATAAAGAAATACGTAAAGCAAAATGCTAGATTAGTAGCCTTTAATGTAGATCCAAAGTTTAACAATGCTGTAGATGGATTGATGTATATTAAAGTTTCAGACATTCCGGAAAGTACTGTAAAACCTGTAATGGAAGAATTTCAAGCAGAATTAGAAAAAAAAGTAATGGAAGAATTTCAAAAGTAATATCTTCTCTATTAATACACTACAAGCAACCTGAAATTGAACCCTTTAAACTTTGTAAGAATTAAGAAAAAGGCGTAATTTTGCACTCAATTTTTTAAGAATAAAAAGAGGACAATGAATATTACAAAAGAAAATATTGACGCATTAAATGCAGTGATAAAAGTAGCTATTGTTGCCGATGATTATCGAGCAAAAGTTGATCAGATGTTATCAGATTATCGTAAAAAAGCAGATATTCCTGGTTTTAGAAAAGGTCATGTACCCATGGGAATGATTAAAAAGCAATACGAAAAATCAATTATGATTGATGAAGTAAATAAGCTTTTACAAGATTCTTTGAACAAGTTTTTAACAGAAGAAAAAATAGATATTTTAGGAAACCCAATTCCTAAAATTGAAAAAGATTTTTCTTGGGATAGCGAAGTATTCTCTTTTGAGTTTGAATTAGGGTTAGCTCCTCAATTTGAAGTAGATCTAACATCTAAAAAGAAAGTAACTCAATATGTTATTTCTGCAGACGATGCTTTAATAGATAAAGAAGTAGAAAACTTACAATCTCGTTACGGAAAAATGTCAGCTGTTGATGTTATTAAAGACAAGACTAATGTTACTGGAACTTTTGTAAATGAAGAACAACAGATTGAGAATAAATCCACAATTAATCTTTCAGATTTAAAAGGAAAAGCAAATTTAAAAAAGTTTGTTGGAAATAAAGTAGGAGATGTTATTGAGTTAAAAACAAAAGGATTATTTTCTGATGATCATAAGTTAGAAGGAGCCTTAGGTCTTTCCAATGATCAAATTCATGGATTAGATATTAAAGTATCTTTTACAATTGAGGAAACTACAGAAATTGAATTAGCTGATTTAGATCAAGAATTATTTGATAAATTGTTTACAGACGGAAGCGTTAAAACAGTTTCAGAATTAAGAAAAAAGATACAGGAAGATGCAGAAAAGCAATTTCAACAACAAGCAGATCAACAGTTATTAAATTCAGTTACTGAATATTTAATAGATAATACAAGTTTTGATTTACCATCAGCATTCTTACAAAAATGGTTGGCAACTGCAGGTGAAAAAGAATTAACTCCTGAGCAAGCCGTTGAAGAATATAACAAATCTGAAAAAGGATTGCGGTATCAATTAATCCAAGAAAAAATCATAAAAGACAATGACATAAAGTTGGATTATGAAGAGCTTAAAGAATACGCAAAAGGATTTATAAGAAGTCAAATGGCACAGTTTGGAAACATGAATCCAGAAGATGCTGAGCTAGACGATATTGCCAATAGAATCTTGACAAACCAAGAAGAAGCCAAAAAATTACAAGACCAATTGTTAAGTCAAAAACTAATGACTTTTTATAAAGAAAAAATGACTTTTAAGACAAAAAAAGTCACCTATGAAGGATTTATAAAAGAGGTCTATAAATAGAATCCAACACAGATAAAAAAGAAAACTCCTCTTGCAAAAGAGGAGTTTTTTTAGCGTTAGATAGTTTCAGAATTATTCATCAATAGTTCCTATCTTTACGTGTATAATTTTTTAAAAAATAAATCTAATGGATTACGGAAGAGAATTCGAAAAATACGCAACAAAACATCAAGGAATTAGTAGTACCTACTATAATCAGCTAATTACCAACATGACCCCGAATATTATTGAAGAACGTCAGTTAAACGCAGTATCTATGGATGTTTTTTCTCGTTTAATGATGGATAGAATTATCTTTCTTGGAACAGGAATTAATGACCAAGTAGCCAATATTATTCAAGCTCAATTATTATTTTTAGAAAGTGTAGATTCATCAAAAGATATTTCTATATACATCAATTCACCTGGTGGAGGTGTTTATGCAGGTCTAGGTATTTATGATACAATGCAGTTTATAAAACCAGATGTAGCAACAATTTGTACAGGAATGGCAGCTTCTATGGGAGCAGTTTTAATGTGCGCTGGAGAAAAAGGTAAACGTTCTGCTTTACCACATTCTAGAGTAATGATTCATCAACCTTTAGGAGGTGCTCAAGGTCAGGCCTCAGACATAGAAATTACTGCACGTGAAATCATGAAATTAAAAGATGAATTGTATCAAATTATTGCAAAACATTCTGGTCAAACTGTAGAGAAAGTACATGATGATTCTGATAGAGATTATTGGATGAAAGCCGATGAAGCAAAGGCATATGGTATGATTGATGAAGTTTTAGTAAGAAAATAACCAGAATGGGTATCATTTTAACACTAAAAAGGTAATGGCAAAAGAAGAAAATTTAGAATGTTCATTTTGTGGTCGAAAAAAATCTGAAACAGATTTATTAATAGCAGGTACAGATGCACACATTTGTGACAAATGCATTGAACAGGCTCATGGTATAGTAGAAGAAGAAATTTCAGAAGCTTCAACAGGAAGTTTAGACAAAGAAATTACTCTTAAGAAACCTCTAGAAATTAAAACCTTTTTAGATCAATATGTGATTGGCCAGGATGAAACAAAAAAAGCAATGTCTGTTGCTGTTTACAATCATTATAAAAGACTTAATCAGGTAATTGATGAAAATGAGGTTGAAATTGAAAAAAGTAATATTGTTTTAGTTGGCGAAACCGGAACAGGAAAAACATTAATAGCACGTAGTATCGCAAAAATGTTAAACGTTCCTTTTTCCATTGTAGATGCCACTGTACTAACCCAAGCAGGTTATGTTGGCGAAGATGTAGAAAGTATCTTAAGTAGATTGTTGCAAGCTGCAGATTACGATGTTGCAAAAGCACAAAGAGGAATAGTTTTCATAGATGAAATAGATAAAATTGCTCGCAAAGGAGACAATCCATCCATTACAAGAGATGTTTCTGGAGAAGGTGTACAACAAGCATTATTAAAGTTATTAGAAGGCTCTGTAGTGAACGTTGCTCCAAAAGGAGGAAGAAAACATCCTGAGCAGAAATTTATAGAAATCAACACAAAAGATATCTTATTTATTGCTGGTGGTGCTTTTTCAGGAATTGATAAAATGATAAGTAAGCGCTTAAATATGCAAGCTGTAGGTTTTAGCGCCTCTATGGAAGAAGATAAAATTGATGAGGAAAATCTATTGCAATATATCATTCCATCAGATTTAAAATCATTTGGTTTAATACCTGAAATCATAGGTCGCCTTCCGGTATTAAGTTATATGAACCCACTAGATGCAGCAACATTAAGAGCTATTTTAACCGAGCCTAAAAACTCTATTATAAAGCAATATGAAAAACTCTTTTCAATAGATGATGTAGTGTTTACTGTTGAGGAGGATGCATTAAATTATATTGTAGGAAAAGCTGTTGAATATAAATTAGGCGCCAGGGGATTGCGCTCACTTTGTGAGGCTATTCTTACAGACGCCATGTTTGAATTACCTAGTTCTGATGAAAAACAACTTGTTGTATCTAAGGATTATGCAGAACAAAAAATGACAAAAACTACGTTAAAGAAATTAAGAGCAGCTTCTTAATACTTTTAGTAGATATGATAAACACCTCACTAGTAAAAATTAGTGAGGTTTTTTAATTTAAAGACAATAACAAATCATTCGAAATATCTAATTACTATATTTGTTTTTCACTTTTCATGACTATTTTAAATGATATCTAGAAGTACTATAGATCGAGTTTTTGAAACTGCCCGCGTAGAGGAGGTAATTGGCGAGTTTGTTCAGTTAAAAAAAGCAGGTAGTAATTTCAAAGGGTTGAGTCCTTTTACTGATGAAAAATCACCTTCTTTTATGGTGTCTCCGGTAAAACAAATATGGAAAGATTTTAGTACAGGTAAGGGAGGTAATGCTGTTTCTTTTTTAATGGAGCATGAACATTATTCCTATCCAGAAGCTATTAAGTTTCTTGCAAAGAAATACAATATAGAAATAGAGGAAACGGTTCAATCAGACCAGGAGAAAGAGCAAATGAATGAACGAGAAAGTATGTTCTTGGTTTCAAACTTTGCCAAAGATTATTTTCATGATGTTTTATTAAATTCTACCCAAGGAAAAGCAATAGGGCTTTCCTACTTTAAAGAAAGAGGCTTTAGAGAAGACATCATCAAAAAATTTGATTTAGGATATTGTTTAGATACTTGGGATTCTTTTACAAACGAGGCACTAAAAAAAGGCTACGATATAAAATATTTAGCAAGTACAGGAGTTACCATTGTTAGAGAAAATAAACAATTTGATCGTTTTAAAGGACGTGTGATGTTTCCAATACACAGCATGTCTGGACGTATTTTAGGTTTTGGAGGTAGAACGCTCTCTAGTGATAAAAAGACAGCTAAATATGTTAATTCACCTGAAAGTGACATCTACCACAAGAGTAAAATTCTCTATGGAATTTATCAAGCAAAAAAAGAAATAGCCAAACAAGATAATTGCTTTTTAGTAGAGGGTTATACAGACGTTATCTCTTTTTATCAATCTGGTATAGAGAATGTGGTTGCATCATCAGGAACTGCATTAACCTCTGATCAGATAAGGTTGGTTAACAGGCTCACAAAAAATATTACAGTTTTATTTGACGGTGATGCAGCCGGTATTAGAGCATCTATTAGAGGAATAGATTTAATTTTAGAGCAAGGAATGAATGTAAAAGTTGTTACATTTCCAGACGGAGAAGATCCAGATAGTTTTGCTAAAAAACACTCAGAAGTTGCTTTAAGAGAATATCTAGAAGAGTCATCACAAGACTTTATCAATTTTAAAGTATCACTTCTAATGAAAGAAGCGAGTAATGATCCGGTAAAAAAGGCAGGGTTAATTAGGGATATAGTAACAAGTATTTCTAAAATTCCAGATAGTATACAACGAGAAGTTTACGTGCAAGAATGTTCTCGTATTATGGAAATTTCTGAACGAGTTTTATTTAGTGAATTAGCACAGTTAATATCTAAAAACACTAAAGATTTTAATAAAAATCAGCAAAAAGATAAACAATCATTTGAGGTAGTAAAAAAGCAAACAGAACAATTAAAAGAAGTAGATTCTTTATTTATTCTTGAAAGAGAAATCATTAGAATTTTATTATTATTTGGAAATCAAGAAACAGATTTCGTAGATTTTATAGAGGTTGAAGATGAGGAGGGTGTAATGCATTTAGAAAAAGAAAAATATACAAATCAGGTGTCTAAAGAATTGTATTTAAACCTTCAAGATGATGAAATAGAGTTTTCAAATGAAATTTTTCAAAGTATTTATTATGAAATGATTCATCAATTAAATCAAGAAGATAAAATTGAAATGGAGGCATTTATCAACCATCCAAATACTAATATATCTTCAATAGTTACCTCTATTTTAATGGATGATGAGAAATATACTTTAAGTGATTGGGAACGAAAAAATATCTTTGTTACTGATTCAGAGGAGGTGCTATCAAAACTAGTTACCGATGCTATTTTAAATCTAAGAAGAATTCTTATTGATAAAAAAATACAGCAACTTATCAATCCTAAGGAAGGAGCATCTGTTGAGAATACCGATTTAGAAATGATTCAAAATTATACAGAGTTAAAAAAACGACTGTATAGTAAGTTGATGAGGGTTGTATAATTAGCGCTGAACAAGTAATTTTATTATTATAGGTTAATTTTATTATTTATTTTTGTAAAAAAATTTACCCCTATGAAAAAAATTAAACTTTTAACAAAATCATTATTTTTAATGCTAACAGCTCCTTTAGAAATTTCAAAAGGTCAAAGACGTAGAAATTTACTGCAGTCAAAAAAAATATTAAAATCTATTAGATTATTTTAAGTTATTTGGGATTACGCAAACAGGTATTGGGTTCATTTTGTGCTGATTAGCGCTGTTAAATTTGAGATATATTTTATATACCTCTTTTTGTCTTTCAGTAAAATTATCTACTTTTTTACCCATTTTTTCAATTTTCATTGCCCATTCTAGTTCATCATAACTAGCTCCTAATTGATCTTCGTCAGTTCTGTCATCTCCCCATAAGCCGTCTGTTGGAGGAGCTTTTTGAATTTCTTCATCTACCCCTAAATAACGAGCAATTGCATATACTTCAGATTTCATCAAATCTGCAATAGGACTTAGATCTACTCCGCCGTCTCCGTATTTGGTGTAAAATCCAACGCCAAAATCTTCAACTTTGTTTCCAGTTCCTGCAACTAATAAATTATCTAATCCAGCAAAATAATATAAACTTGTCATGCGTAATCTAGCCCTTGTGTTTGCCAAACTCATAAAACGATCATCTTCGTTTTCAACGGTCGGCACTGCATTTACAAGACTATCAAAAACAGGTGTTAAGTTTACTTGGTACGTAGCAACATTTTTAAAACGTTCTTGAAGTGAAGAAATATGACGTGTTGCTCTATTTACTTGACTTTCTTCTTGGTGAATAGGCATTTCTAAACATACTGTAGGGAAGCCAGTTTTAGCACATAATGTAGATGTAACAGCAGAGTCTATTCCACCAGAAACTCCTATTACAAATCCTTTAACCCCCGCATCTGTAGCATAGTCTTTTAACCATGATGTTATATATTGAGTAACTTTTTCAACTTGCATAGAAAACTATTTTAGTATTTTTACGTTCTTAATACCTAGCAAAGATACAAAGCATATGCGAAATTATTTCTTATTTTTCTTTTTGCTATTATTTTTCAATTCTTGTCAAAAAGATGCTAAAAATAATATTGATACTTCAATTATAGAAGTAGATTTTATGATGTATAGATTTGAACAAGATTTTTATGAGAATAATGGGGAGAATTTAGAAGTATTAAAAGAAGATTTTCCGTTGCTTTTCCCCAAGAATACCCCAGATAGTGTTTGGATTTCAAAAATTCAAGATAAAGATGAACAAGAATTATACAAAGAAACTCAAAAGGTTTATTCATCATTTTCTGATATTGAGACAGAATTAACTTCGCTATTTAAGCATATTACATATTATAATCCAACGTTTAATGCGCCGGATATTATCACAGTTTTAAGTAATATAGATTATGAGTATAGAGTTGTGTTTACAGATCTTTTAGTGCTTATTTCTATAGACGTCTATCTTGGTGAAGATCACCCGTTTTATAATGAATATCCATCTTATATTAAACAAAATAACAATCGAGAAAGAATTGTAGTTGATGTTGCTAACAACATCATAGAATCTAAAATGAAACCACTTAATAATAGATCTTTTTTATCAAAAATGATTTATGAAGGCAAAAAATTATTTCTACTAGATCTATATCTACCGTCCAAGCCAGATGAAATAAAAATAGGCTATTCTAAAGAAAAATTTAACTGGGCGTTAGCCAATGAAGAACAAGTTTGGAAATACTTCATAGAGAATAATTTACTGTATAGTACAGATACTAAATTGAACAAAAGATTTTTAGAAAAGGCTCCTTTTTCAAAATTTTATATAAGTGAAGATAGGATGTCTCCAGGTCGTATTGGACAAAGGATTGGCTGGCAAATTGTTCGTTCCTTTATGGACAATAATGATGTATCTTTGCAAGACTTATTATCTTTAGATGAAGAAGAAATTTTTAAAAATTCTAAATACAAACCAAGAAAATAATGGCCGTAGCACATACTTCAAAAATTGAATTCACTGTTGAACTAGATGAGAATAAAATTCCTGAGAATATAAGTTGGACAGCTGAAGATGGAGGAATAGATAACCAATTATCAAAAGCAATTATGCTTTCTGTTTGGGATCATAAAAAAAAGGATACTTTACGAATGGATCTTTGGACCAAAGATATGCCAGTTGATGAAATGAAACAATTTTTTCATCAAACCTTAGTTTCTATGGCAGCCAGTTTTGAGCGTGCAACAGACGATCAAAAAATGACGGCAACCATGAGAGATTTTTGCGACTATTTTGCTGAAAAACTTGAGTTGAAGAAGTCATAATTTCTTAGTTTTTTTACTATTTATTTTATTAAGAAATTAAGTTGCTTTTGATGAGGTATGTAAGCTTATGGTCTTTAAAATCTGTTTGTAATCTTTATGGTTATTCACAAAATCTAATTCAGAGACATCAATAATTAGTGTATTAAGATGCTGTTCCGTTTTAATAAAGTTATGATATCCATCATGGATTTTTTGTAGATAATCTGCCTGAATATTTTGTTCATAATCTCGTCCTCTTTTTTTAATGTTTTCTAGAAGACGATCTGTATTCTGATACAAATAGATATATAAATCAGGTTTTGAAATTTCTTTATACATAATATCAAACATTTTTCTGTACAAAGCATATTCGTCTTTTTGCAATGTTACTTGTGCAAAAATTAATGATTTAAAAATATAATAATCAGAAACAATAAGGTTCTTAAACAAATTAAACTGAGCTAAATCATCACTAAGTTGCTGATATCTATCTGCTAAAAAACTCATTTCTAAAGGAAAAGCAAATCGCTCTTTGTCTTCGTAAAATTTTGGAAGAAACGGATTGTCTGCAAAGCGTTCTAGTACAACTCTAGCGTTAAACTCATCACTCATTAAACTTGCTAATGAAGTTTTCCCTGCACCTATATTACCTTCTATAGCGATATAGTTATACTTTTCAGTAAGGGGTATTGGCCTTATTAATTTAGATGAAATTTTTTCAATTGATGAAGCGTCCGAACAGTTATTTAAACAAACATATAGTTGTTTTTTTTCTATTGGGTGAAGAGAGTTTTTTGCAATTTCAACCAAAGGAACTAAGACAAATTTTCTTTCTAACATTCTTGGATGTGGAATGGTGATCTTTTTTGAAAATATGATTTCATCCTCAAATAATAAAATATCAATATCTATTTTTCTATCAGTATATTCATGTAAGTTATTTCTTTCTCTACCTAAATTTGATTCTATCGTTAGAAGTTTTTCAAGTAAGCTTTCTGGTTGTAAATAGGTAGAAACAGCAATACACATATTATAAAAATCTTCACCTTTATATCCCCAAGAACTTGTTTTGTAGATAGAAGAAATTTTTTGAATAGCACCAACAGTCTCTGCAATCTTAAAGATTGCTTTTTGTAGGTTTTTTAATTTTTCTCCTTGGTTAGAACCAAGAGATAAATATGTAAGGCGTTGTATTTTCATTAAGACATACAAAGAAACTAAATAAAAGAAGACTGTTTGTATGGAAACAAAAAAATCGCCAAAATATTTTGGCGATTTTTAAATTTATAAACTAAAAAGAGGTGTTTAGTCTTCTTTCTTGTCTTCTTCTCTAGGTTTGCGATCTTCTCTAGGTTTACGGTCGTCTCTACGATCATCTCTACGATTATCACGTCCACGGTTGTCTCTACTACCTCTACTATCACGTCCACGAGAATTATCTCTTGGTGGTCTTTCAACAAATCCTTCTGGTTTTGCTAAAATAGCTTTTCTAGAAACTTTTTCTTTTCTTGTTCTCGGATCTAAACCAAAGTATTTTACATCTAGTATATCTCCCATCTTAACAACATCAGCAACATTGTCTGTACGTTCCCAAGCTAGCTCACTAACGTGAAGTAAAACTTCATTACCAGGAGCTTCAGTATATTCAACAACAGCACCAAAATCTAAGATTTTGATTACTTTTACTTCATATACAGAACCTTTTTCAGGTTTAAACATCATAGACTCTATTCTAGCGATAACTGCTTCAATTCCTTCAGGTTTTGTTCCTAAAATTTCGATAATACCTTCCTCAGTAACAGCGTCTTCAGTGATCACAATAGTTGTTTCCGTTTCTTTCTGTAACTCCTGAATATGTTTACCACCTGGCCCAATAAATGCACCAATTAGTTCATTAGGAATTCTTCTATTAATCATTTTAGGAGCATGAGCTTTTACTTCTTCATTTGCTGAAGCAATAGTTTCAGTAATTTTATCTAAAATATGTAAACGACCATCACGTGCTTGTTTTAGTGCGTTTACTAAAATCTCATATGGTAATCCCTTAATTTTAATATCCATTTGACAGGCAGTAATTCCTTCAGAAGTTCCAGTAACTTTAAAGTCCATATCTCCTAAGTGATCTTCATCACCTAAAATATCAGATAATACTGCATAACGATCTCCATCAGAGATTAACCCCATGGCAATTCCAGAAACAGGTCTTGTAAGTTTCACACCTGCATCCATTAATGCCATTGTACCAGCACAAACTGTTGCCATAGAAGATGAACCATTAGATTCTAATACTTCAGATACAACTCTTACAGTATAAGGACAGTCGTCTGGAATCATTCCTTTTAATCCACGTTGTGCTAAATTACCATGACCAACTTCTCTTCTAGAAGTTCCTCTTAAAGGTCTTGCTTCACCTGTACAAAAAGGAGGGAAGTTATAGTGTAAATAGAATTTTTCTTCACCTTCATAAGAAGGCATGTCTATTTTATTTGCATCTCTAGAAGTTCCTAAAGTAACCGTCGCTAAAGCTTGAGTTTCTCCACGAGTAAAAATTGACGAACCATGAACAGATGGTAAGTAATCTATTTCTGACCAAATTGGTCTAATCTCATCAGTTTTACGTCCATCTAAACGAATCCCTTCAGCTAATGTTAATTCTCTAACAGCTTCTTTTTCAGCTTTTCTATAATAACCACCTACTAGATGACCAAATTCTGCCATTTCTTCTTCTGTAAAAGATGCTTTTACTTCTTCTTTTACTTCAGAAAATGCAGCCGATCTTTCAGCTTTAGAAGTTCCTTTTTTAGCAATCGCATAACATTTGTCATAAGCTAAATCGTGAACTCTTTTTCCTAATTCTTCATTTTGTTCTGCTGTCTCGTATTCACGAACTTCCTTCTTACCGAAAGCTTCTGCTAAACGAACCTGAGCTTCTATTTGAATTTTAATAG
>CAJXSU010000022.1 GCA_913061465.1 uncultured Flavobacterium sp. | reverse complement strand
ATTCATTGTTATTTCCTGCAAAATTACGAACCGCATTATTTCCTAAGTTTCTAGACTTTCTAGCATTGGCACCTTTAGCTTCCATTTCCGATTTGTAAAAAGGAGGATTACAAATAACCGCAGAAAAAGAATCTCCTTTTTCTATGATTCCTTTTAAAATATTAGCTTCATCTAATTGTTGTCTTAATGTAATTTTACTCTTTAAACCATTATCATCTATGATATCTTGAGCAGAATCTAAAGAATCTAATTCTGTATCGGTAGCGACAAAATTCCAGTTATATTCTTTAACTCCTAATAAAGGATAAATACAGGTTGCTCCAGTACCTATGTCTAAAATTTTAATATCTTTTGAAATGCCAGAGGATTCCAATAAGTCAGCTATATAATGTATGTAATCTACTCGTCCAGGAATAGGAGGACATAAATTTTCATCAGGAAACGTCCAATCTTTAATTTCGTAGTGTACTTCTAATAAAGTCAGATTTAGTTGTTTGACAGCTTTAGGATCAGAAAAATCTATGGTAACAGTTCCATATTCATTCTTTCTGACAAAAGGTACTAAATTCTTATTGTGTTTGGTTAAAATATCGAAGTTGTAACCATTTTTATGCTTATTTCTAGGATGCAATCCCGGCTTTAAGTTCATTTAGAGTTCTAAGATAGTAAATGCTTGTTCTAATGGTTTTAATGATTCCTTTAATGCGATAATTAAGTTTTGTCCGTGTTCTAAATAATACTCAGAAAAATTTCGCTGACGTTCCTCTAGGCTTTTATTAGGTAATAATTGATCTTGTAATTCAATAATTCTACTGATTCTATCAACTTGTTTTCTTTTCTCTGCACGTAATAATCTTTTTTCCAGATTTTCTAATCCTTTGAGTTGTTTTCTATGTTGGGCATCTACAGCTCCAATAAAAGAAACATCTGTTTCATTGGCAATTCTTCTTAAGGCTAAAAACTGTTGAGTTAACAATTCAGTAGCATCTGTAAAACTAAACTTAATATTTGAATTCTCTTTAACTTTTTTAGCAAGTAAAAGATGTTGTTTCATGAACATTTCTTCAAAAGAAATATCTAAGTTATGTAACTTTTTGATCTGTTTTTTAGAAACAATCTGAACTGAATTCCTCAACAATAGTGTTGGAAAAGGAATCTTTACAGATTTAAAGTATGCTTTTAATTGCAACCAATAAGCAAGTTCACCACCACCACCAATATAACAAAGGTTTGGTAAAATTACTTCTTGATATAGAGGCCTCATTATTACATTTGGACTAAATCTATCACTGTGGTTCTCAAGTTCTTTAAGAATTTCTGCTTCTGAAAAAACAAGATCTGTGTTGTGAATTGAATACTGCCCTTGGTTTTCAATAATTCGTTCTCGAGAGTTTTCTGTTAAATAAAATAAATTAATTTCTCTTGGATTTACTTGTACTTTATATTGCTTTTCTAAATTTACTATGGTATTGGAAACTGCATTCCATGAGGTTTGATGAAGTAATTCATCTTTTATAATAGGAGCAAAAATATTTTTCAACCGTTGGTCATCAGCATCTAAAACAACCAAGCCATACGTTTTAAATAAGTCATTAGCAATATATCTAGTGGCGTCGGCAAGAGAGGTTTGAGAAACATAAGCACTTTTAAAAAGTTCTGATAGATATACAGCATTTTTAGAATCTCCTATTTTTTTTGAAAAACTAGTAAAAACTTCCTGTATGCCTTCTAGCGAAAATCTTCCAACGGCCCCACCGTCCTGTCTATCCCAAGTAACTTTTTCCTCTTTGAAATTAAAATAATTAATTTCTTCAAAATCATGATCTTCTGTAGCCATCCAATACACAGGAACAAACCTTTGCAAAGGAAATTGCTCCGCTAAAGTTTCAGATAAATTAATGGCAGAAACTATCTTATATAAAAAATACAACGGCCCAGTAAACAAGTTTAATTGGTGACCTGTTGTGATAGTAAAAGTATCTTTATTTTCAAGTGATTTTATGTTTTCTAAAGTGGCTTCAGAAGCAGTTATATTGCTATACTGATCCTGTAAAACACTTACTAACTCTTTTCTAGTTGAGAGTGAAAAATTTTCCCCTTTCTCCTTAATTTGAGAAGCAAAACCTTTTATATTAGGAAAATTATTATAATAGGGCTGAATCGATTCTTTCTGATCTAAATAATCAGTCATTGTCTTGGAAAAGAATCCTGTTTTTTGAAATGGTATATGAGTAGACTTCATAAATTCATACGATAACGCTTACAATAACAATTTAATTAATTTGCTCTGTCCTGTTAAACACAATTAAAATTTATCAAAAATACTAAATTTGCGGTAAGCAATTAGTGAATGAATACTCTAACAATAATTAACGATTTAAAAATATTTTTAACTCTTGATAATTAGAAACTGATGTTGCAACTTTTTCTTTACTCATAACCTGCTTAATTTTTTGAGGTATCTCCACATTAACTGAAAGAGTTTCTTCTACTACCTCTAAAAATTTAACCGGATGTGCAGTTTCTAAAAAAATACCAAACTCGTTAGTTTTTAAACCGTACTTTTTTAAGCCTAAATAACCAATGGCCCCATGTGGCTCTGAGATGTAATTAAATTTATCATGTATACTCTTCATCATTATTTTAGTTTCATCATCTGAAAAACTAAACGAAGAAAAAGATTTTTTTAAGTTAGATAGGTTATTATGAAATAATTCTTGAATTCTAATGAAGTTACTTGGATTACCTACATCCATAGCATTTGAAATAGTAGCTTTTGATGGTTTAGGATCATAATTTCCATTTAATAAATATTGAGGAACAGTATCATTAATATTTGTTGAGGCAACAAAATGTTTCACAGGTAAGCCTAATTTTTGAGCTAACAACCCAGCACAAATATTTCCAAAATTTCCACTAGGAACAGAGAAAACAATGTCTTTATAATGTTTGCTCACTTGTTTATAGGCAAAGAAAAAATAAAACATTTGAGGCAACCATCTAGCTACATTTATAGAATTTGCTGATGTTAAGTTTCTAGAAATATTTTTATCTAAAAATGCTGATTTCACCATTTCTTGACAATCATCAAATACTCCGTCTACTTCAAGAGCAGTTATATTATTTCCTAAAGTAGTTAGTTGTTTTTCTTGAATTTCACTCACCTTCCCTTTTGGATATAAAATTACTACTTGAACTCCTTTAGCATTTAAAAATCCGTTAGCAACAGCACCTCCAGTATCGCCAGAAGTTGCAACCAACACAGTAATTTCGTCAGTTTTATCCTGATTAAAATATTCTAAGCATTGAGACATAAATCTTGCCCCTACATCCTTAAAAGCCATCGTTGGACCGTGAAATAATTCAAGAGAACCAATATTCTGGTCTAAATTAACAACAGGGAAATCAAAAGAAATCGTTTTCTTAATAATCTCTTTGAGAATATTAGCAGGAATTTCGTCTCCAACAAATTGTTTAATTACTTCATAGGCAATTTCTTCATTAGAATAGTCACCAATATTATTTATATAGTCTTCAGAAATTGGAGTGATCTTTTCAGGGAAATACAACCCCCTATCAGGTGCAATACCATTTTGAACTGCTTTTTTAAAAGAAGTTAAAGGTGATGAATTATTTAGACTATAATATCTCATACTTTTTATAAAATTTTAATTCCTTGTTGATTAATTTTTGAAATATGAATATCATAATCTATATCTGTATTGTTGTATATTTTTGCCATTGTTTCACCAACAAACTTTGCAGTTCTCTCTCCTTTACTAAGCGCAAAAATAGAAGGTCCTGAACCAGAAATACCAGCACCTAATGCACCTGCATGTATGACCCCTTTTTTAACTTTATTAAATTCTGGAATTAATACCAATCGATTAGGCTCTATAATTTCATCATGTAAAGATCTTCCTATTAAATCATAATCATTAGTAAATAATCCACTAATCAAACCACCAAAGTTACCCATCTGAGTAACCATTTTTTTTAATGATACTTGATTTTTTAAAACAGCACGAGAATCTGCAGTTTTCACCTCTATTTGAGGATGAATAATTGTTGCATATAAATCATTAGGAGTATTAATTTTTAAAACATCTAGAGGTTGATAACTTCTAACTAAGGTAAAGCCACCAAGAATTACTGGTGATACATTATCCGCATGTTCAGAACCACTAGCTAGTTTTTCTCCTTGCATTGCAAAATAAATTAACTCTTGTTTAGAAAATGGTTTTCCTAATAATTCATTAATTGCAAATACAGCACCAGCTGCACTAGCTGCGCTACTCCCTATCCCACTGCCTGGTTTTATCTTTTTATATATTTCTATTTCGTAACCAACAGAAGCATCTACATTTTCAAGTAATGCTAAACCTGCAACACCAGCAACATTTTCATGAGTTTCTAATGGCAATTTCTGACCTGTTATTTTAGTTATTTTTATTCCTTTTTCAGGCACCTCCCTAACTACCATTTCGTCTCCAACAGTATCTAAACAAAGACCAAGAATATCAAAACCACAAGAAATATTGGCAACAGTTGCAGGTGTAAATATTTTAATTTCTTTCATCTTATTAGTTTCTAATTAATATTATACAACCTTAAAGATTTCCTGTCCTAATAACATCTGCAAATATACCAGAAGCTGTAACTTCTGCACCAGCACCAGCCCCTTTAATAATTAAAGGTTGTTCAGAATATCTGTCTGTGTAAAACAATACAATATTATCACTTCCCTCAAGATTATAAAAGGAATGTGAAGGGTTTATTTGTTGTAATCCAACTTTAGCTTTACCATCTTTAAACTCGGCTACATATTTTAAACGACAGTTATTTACTTTTGATTCCAAAAATAACTGTTGAAATTGGGATTCATGTTTATCTAGTGACAAATAAAAATCAGCATTATTATTTGTATCAAGACTTTCTTTTGATAAAAATGAATTGTTTTCTATGTCTTCTAATTCTAAATCAAAACCACTTTCTCTCGCTAAAATTAAAATTTTTCTAGCTACATCAATTCCACTTAAATCTATTTTTGGGTCTGGCTCAGTATATCCTTCAGTAGCGGCTTGTTTTACCACAGCCGAAAAAGTTGATGATGCATCATACTTGTTGAATACAAAATTTAAGCTTCCAGATAGTACTGCTTGAATTTTATGAACTCTATCTCCTGAGGCTATTAAATTCTTTAAGGTATCGATAATAGGCAATCCGGCTCCAACATTAGTTTCATAAAGAAAAGAAACATTAGATTTTCGAGAAACTTTTTTCAAAGTATTGTAGTTTTCAGAACTAGAAGCACAGGCAATTTTGTTGCAAGTTACCACTGCAATATTTTGACGTAAATAGGATTCATACATCTCTGAAACATTTTGATTGGCAGTAATATCTATAAAAACACTATTTCTAAGGTTTAATTTGGAAACTCTAGAAAAATAAGAATCAATACCCGCTTTTTCTCCATTTTTTAAAAGTTCTTTCCAATTAGTTAAATCAATACCATTTTCGTCAAAAAACATTTGTCTTGAATTAGAAACACCTATCACTCTAATTTTTAACTTTAAATTTTCTTTGATATATTTTTTTTGTTGATTTATCTGAGCTAAAAATTTCTCCCCTACATTACCTACCCCAGTTACAAAAAGATTTAATTCTTTAATTCTTTCTTCAAAAAAGCGTTCATGTAATGTGTTTAATGCTTTTTTTGCTTCTATCTTATCTATTACAGCAGAAATATTTTTTTCTGATGCACCTTGAGCTATTGCACTAATATTTATGTTGTTCTTTCCTAGAGCACTAAACATTTTACCGCTTAATCCATGATAATTTCTCATATTATCTCCAACTAAGGCTATAATACATAGGTCTTTTTCAATTTTAACGGGTTTTACCTTTTGCAATTGAATTTCATATTCAAATACCTCATCAATAATAGTTTTTGCTTTAGCAGCATCATCGTCAGAAATTGCAAGACAAATAGATAGTTCTGAGGAAGCCTGAGTAATTAAAATAATATTAATTTGATGTAAATAAAGTACTTCAAATAAACGTTTAGAAAAACCAGGAACACCAACCATACCATTCCCTTCAAGAGTTACTAAAGATATATTCTCTATGTGACTAATACCCTTTACTGGTTTATTTATACTAGTTTCTTTAGTAATTAAAGTTCCTAAATCTTCCGGTTGAAATGTGTTTTTTATGACTATGGGGATCTCTTTCCTTAAAACTGGTTGAATCGTGGGTGGATAAATTACTTTTGCACCAAAATGAGACAATTCCATAGCTTCATGGTAAGATATGTGATCTATTACAGATGCTTGTTTTACAATAGATGGATTAGCAGTAAACATTCCACTTACATCTGTCCAAATTTGTAATTCAGTAGCATTTAATGCAGCAGCTATAATTGATGCTGTAAAGTCTGACCCTCCTCTACCAAGAGTGGTAGTTTTTCCATGAACTGTTCTAGCTACAAAACCAGGAACAATAGTTACTTTCTGTTCTTGGTTAGAAAAATATTCATTACAATTATTAAATGTAGCAGGAAAATCTACTATGGCATTATTATAATTATCTGAGGCAACAATTAATTCTCGGCTATCTTTATAAACTGAAGCAAACTTTTCGTTAGCTGCTTTTGCAATGATGTAAGAAGATAGCAATTCACCAAAACTAGAAACCTTAGCTAAGGTTTTTGGACTTAATTCTCTAAGTAAAAAACAACCTTCATATATAGTTTCCAACTGATTAAACAATTGTTTAACACGGCTATTTACTGGAGTTTGGTGTTTTGTTGGTATTAATTCTTTTACAACCTTAAAATGATGATTTTCTAGTTCTTTAAGAACTTTAAGATAGCCTTCATTCTTTTGTGCTGCCAATGTAGCCCCTTTTATTAAAGCGTTTGTTGTTTTACCAAATGCAGAAACTACAACTACCACGTTTTGTTTTATAGATGAATTAGCTACAATATTTAATACTTTTTCTATGTTTTTTGAATTGGCTACTGATGTTCCACCAAACTTTAATACTTTCATTTTATAAAAGTTTTTAAAAAAATTACTATTAATTTTTCGATGCTATCGAAACTAGAATTGTTAACCTGATTTATATGAAAAAGTTATACCCCTAAAGGGTAATAGTGGAGATGATAATAGTCATAAAAATATTGATTATTATCTTGTTTTGAAGTGTATTAGTTATGTTTTCTATAATTTGCATCACGGCTCAAATGTATAACTTAAATTTAGTTGAGAAAAAAAAAAATAGTATAGTAGGGCACTTTTATGAATCTGACAAAATCACCTACCTATATTTAGGGAATATTTATTTTTTATGATTTCTCCTATAGGTTTATTTTGAATATTACTTTCTAACCAGGAGATTATATCTAGATATAAGAAAGCTCTACTCTCATAGGGATCATCTTCGAAAGTTTTTAGTTTTGAATGTAATTTTATAAACGCCTTTTTAATGTCTTGCGGATAAATATTCTGTAAACTTTTAATAAACTTAATCATTTCTTTTTGAACCTCATGTAAATCATTCATTTTAAGCAAAAACTTGTAGGTGCTTTTAAGCAGCGTATCAATATGATAATCATATCCTGCTTCGTAATGTGCAAATAAATTTAAAATTCTAGAAAAACAAAGTAAGTCTTGTCTCATGGATAATGATTTATTTGAAATAATTTTATCCAAATAAAGAATACAGGAATCATTATCTCCAGAACCAAAATACATACTTGCAAATTTATAATAGAAGGTCATCACATGGTGTTCATCTATTCTATTTTTAAATAAAACCAATTGCGAATCAATTTTAGGAATAACTTTTAGACCCTCGTCAAAATTACCATATGTAAAATATAAATTTATCTTGTGAAGATTTATGTATAAGAAACTTAGAGCCTTAATATTGTTATCTTTTGGAAATCCATCACTTGAAATAATTTTCTCAAGGCTCAGAAGTGTTTTTTCAAAACGTTTTTTTCTTCTAATAAAAAATAGTGATTCTAATAAATAATTATTCCCTTTTAAAAAAAATACTGGATGTGAATTAATCATTATTGGGTTTTCATAAAATAAGGTCACCCATTTTGATGAATATTTATAACAATTTAAAAAATCTTGAGTTAAAAAACTATACCATAAATGAGCTTTATATAACCATAACTTTTCTCTAAAACCTAATTGACTTATGTCATATTTAGGCAATCTTTTGTAAAAATAATCTCTAATATAACTATTCTCTTCTTCGTTTTTAACGTACCCAGATTTTAAGATTATACCATATAGTTGAAGTGATAAATTTGATAATTTACTGGCTATTACGTTTAATGCACTTAACTCTTTAGCTTGTATGGTTAATTCATCAGCTCTACTACTAATGCTTCTTGTAATGTACTGAGATTCAATAACTTTTTCTAATTCAACAACTTCGTATGCCAAATTTTTTTCTTCATTCAAAACAGCAAATTCTTTAGCTTTTTCAAGAATTTTTAAACTTTGCTTGTACAATCCTTTATGGTATAAAATTGAGGCAAAATCTAGTTGCTCTCTAATTTGAGAACGGACATTTTGATGAGAGGGACTCAGTTTTAAACTTATTAAAATTTGCTTATATAAGTGAGCTTTAACATTAGCTAATTGTTGTTTTTTAATTCCGCTCTTCTCTAATATTGAAATTTCATTATAAGTAGTTGCTTTGTCTAAAAAATTAAATAAGTTTAAAAACTTAGAATCAGAATTTACCCCCAATCT
This sequence comes from uncultured Flavobacterium sp., assembly GCA_913061465.1. Lineage (GTDB taxonomy): Bacteria > Bacteroidota > Bacteroidia > Flavobacteriales > Flavobacteriaceae > Polaribacter. Next base: position 23,191 of record CAJXSU010000022.1, on the reverse strand, counting down.
TCCAACATACAATTTAAATTGTCTTTTTTCAGATTTTGAGAGTGATTTTACTAATTGAAATAAATTATCTTTTTGAGATTTAGTCATATTTAAAATAATCTACTAAGTTACTGTTTATTAACTTCTTAAACATTAATTACCTCGTTGAACATCGTAATAATTTAAAATTAAAACAAGTCTAAGAGCTATCCAAAATATAAATTCGTAAGGCAATACAAAAATATATTTCAATAAATGTCAGGTACCACTATTCAAATTTTTGACACAACACTTCGAGATGGAGAGCAAGTTCCTGGCTGTAAGCTAGATACGAAGCAAAAAATAATTATCGCTGAACGTCTAGATATTTTGGGTGTAGATGTAATTGAAGCAGGATTTCCAGTTTCAAGCCCAGGAGATTTTAAATCTGTAGAAGAAATTTCAAGAATCGTTAAAAACGCTTCTGTTTGTGGACTAACTAGAGCAGTGAAAAAAGATATTGAAGTTGCAGCCGAAGCTCTCAAACATGCAAAAAGACCTAGAATTCATACAGGTATTGGCACCTCAGAATCACACATTAAATATAAGTTTAATTCAAATAAAGAAGATATTTTACACAGAGCTTATGAAGCCGTAAAATATGCGAAGACATTTGTTGAAGATGTTGAGTTTTACGCTGAAGACGCTGGTAGAACAAATAATGAATTTCTAGCTAGAGTTTGTGAACAAGCGATTAAGGCTGGAGCTACAGTTTTAAATATACCTGATACAACAGGGTATTGCCTACCCAGCGAATACGGAGCTAAAATAAAGTACTTAAAAGAGCATGTTAAAGGTATTGAAAATGCTATTATTTCTTGTCATTGTCATAATGACCTTGGTCTTGCTACTGCTAATTCTATAGAGGGTATTATTAATGGAGCTAGACAAATAGAATGTACCATTAATGGTATTGGTGAACGAGCGGGTAATACTGCTCTGGAAGAGGTTGTAATGATTTTAAAACAACACCCTTATCTTAATTTAGACACCAATATAAACACCAAGCATCTTTATGGGTTAAGCCAATTAGTTAGTGAAAGTATGGGTGTTTATACACAACCCAACAAAGCCATTGTTGGAGCTAATGCTTTTGCACACAGTTCTGGAATTCATCAAGATGGTGTTATCAAAAATCGTGAGACCTACGAAATAATTGACCCTAAAGATGTTGGGGTTACAGAATCTGCCATCGTATTAACTGCTAGAAGTGGAAGGGCTGCATTAGCATATAGGGCTAAAATTGCAGGTTATGAATTAACAAAATTACAATTAGACATTGTATACTCTAATTTTTTAAGTTTTGCAGATAAAAAGAAAGAGGTTAATGATGAAGATATCCATCAAATCATAGCATCAACTAGCATTTCTAATCAAATATTAAAAGTTTAATCACAGACCTCACTAGACAGATACGATGAGTAAAACACTTTTTGATAAAATATGGGACCAACATGTTGTAGATACAATCAAAGAAGGTCCACAAGTACTATATATAGATAAACATCTTATTCATGAGGTAACTAGCCCACAGGCTTTCAATGAACTAAAGGAAAGATCTATACCTATTTTTAGACCCAATCAAATTGTTGCCACAGCAGACCATAATACCCCAACAATAAACCAACACTTGCCAATAAAAGATAAGTTGTCCAAAAATCAATTAGAACAGCTATCAAAAAACTGTTTTGATAATAATATTACGCTCTACGAATTAGGACACAAATACAATGGAATAGTCCATGTTATGGCTCCAGAGCTTGGAATAACTCAACCGGGTTTGACAATGGTTTGTGGAGATAGCCATACCTCTACGCATGGAGCTTTTGGTGCCATTGCTTTTGGAATAGGAACTAGCCAAGTTGCTCAAGTATTTGCAAGCCAATGCTTGCTTTTAAAGAAACCTAAAAGCTTACGAGTAACTGTTAATGGAAAGCTCAAAAAAGGAGTGCTTCCAAAAGATGTTATTTTATACATTATATCTAAACTTGGCACCAATTCTGGGACAGGGTATTTTTGTGAATATGCAGGTAATGTTTTTGAAGACATGAGTATGGAAGGGCGAATGACCGTTTGCAATATGAGTATTGAAATGGGAGCTAGAGGTGGAATGATTGCCCCAGATGAAACAACTTTTAATTATATAAAAGACAGACAATTTGCTCCTAAAGGTACAGATTTTGACAAAAAAGTATCCTATTGGAAAACCTTACCATCAGATATTGATGCTGTTTTTGATCAAGAATATATTTTTGATGCAGATGATATCGGGCCTATGGTTACCTATGGAACTAATCCTGGAATGGGTATAAAAATTACAGAAACTATTCCTAAGGAAAACAATAGTTCTTTTAAAAAGTCTTTAGAATACATGAATTTTGAAGCGGGATCCTCTTTAATTGATCAGCGTATTAACTATGTTTTTATAGGTAGCTGTACAAATTCAAGAATTGAAGACTTTAGGGTAGCAGCTAATTTTATTAAAGGAAAACAAAAAGCAGATAATGTAACTGCTTGGCTGGTTCCCGGAAGCAAGCAAGTAGAAACTCAAATAATTGAAGAAGGTTTAAAGGAAATTTTTGAAAATGCTGGGTTTGAGTTAAGACAACCTGGATGCTCTGCATGTTTGGCTATGAATGACGATAAAATACCAAAAGGTGAATATTGTGTATCAACTTCTAATAGAAATTTTGAAGGAAGACAAGGTCAAGGATCTAGAACTATCTTAGCGAGTCCTTTAGTTGCGGCAGCCACTGCTGTTGAAGGTAAAATTATAGACATAACTAAACATTTAAATTAATGGAAAAGTTTATAAAAATTATATCTAAAGCAATTCCATTGGCCATAGAAAATGTTGATACAGATCAAATTATTCCGGCTAGGTTTTTAAAAGCTACAGATAAAAAGGGATTTGGTGACAATGTGTTTAGAGATTGGAGGTTTGACAAAAATGGAAACACTAATTTAGAATTTTCATTAAATAATGACTTGTATTCTGGAAGTATTTTAATTGCTGGTGATAACTTCGGTTGTGGGTCTAGCAGAGAGCACGCAGCATGGGCACTAGTTGGTTATGGATTTAAAGTAATTGTTTCAAGTTTTTTTGCAGATATTTTTAAAGGAAATGCTCTAAATAATGGTCTATTACCTTTACAAGTATCGCCATCTTTTTTAGCTGTTTTAATGAAAACTGTCAAAGAAAAACCCGAAACTAAAATTGAAGTAGATTTAGAAAACCAAACCATCTCTCTTTCTGATATTAATGTGTCTGAAACCTTTGAAATTGATGCTTACAAAAAAACATGTATGATTAATGGATATGATGATATTGACTATCTATTAAGTAAAAAAGAAATGATAGAGGCTTTTGAATCACTAAGAAACTAATGATTATAAATTAAAAATCTTATATTTCCGTTCTTTTCGGAAACAAAAATAAAAATGAAATTAAAAATAGCAACCCTACCAGGAGACGGAATTGGTCCAGAAGTAACCAATGAAGCAATAAAAGTACTAAAAGCTATAGCTTCCGAATTTGACCATACGTTTATTTTTGAAGAAGCTAATGTTGGTGCAATAGCTATAGACAAAACTGGAAACCCCTTACCAGATGAAACACTAGAACTTTGCATGTCTACAGATGCTATATTATTTGGCTCTATAGGGCATCCAAAATATGACAACGACCCTTCAGCAAAAGTAAGACCAGAACAAGGTTTGTTAAAGCTTAGGAAATCTTTGGGACTATTTGCTAATATCCGTCCAGTAAAAGCTTATGAAACACTACTAAACAAGTCTCCATTAAAAAAAGAAATCATTTCAGGAACAGATATTAGTATCTACAGAGAATTAACCGGAGGAATCTATTTTGGAGAAAAGCAATTAAGCGAAGATGGAAACACTGCATCAGACTTGTGTGAATACAACCGTTTTGAAATTGAAAGAATAGCACATTTAGCTTTTAAAGCAGCTTTAAAAAGAAGTAAAAAAGTAACCCTAGTAGACAAAGCTAATGTTTTAGAAAGTTCAAGGCTATGGCGTAAAGTAGTTGGGGAAGTCTCAAAAGAATACTCAGAAGTAGCTCTTGATTTCCTATTTGTAGATAATGCTGCGATGCAAATGATTTTAAATCCAAAACAATTTGATGTCATTCTTACAGAAAATATGTTTGGAGATATTATTAGTGATGAAGCTAGTGTAATTGGTGGATCAATAGGTTTATTAGCTTCAGCTTCAATTGGAGATAAATATGCTTTATTTGAACCCATACACGGCTCCTACCCTCAAGCAACTGGAAAGAGTATAGCTAACCCTATCGCATCTATTTTATCTGCTGCTATGTTATTAGATCATTTTCAACTAACTAAGGAAGCTGATATGGTAAGAAAAGCTGTTGATAAATCTTTAAAATTGCAAATTACAACACCAGATTTAAATACAAAAACGGATATGGTTACAACATCTAAGGTTGGAGATTTTATAGAGGATTTCATTAACAATCCAAATGATACTAATGTGAATTTTACTAATATTCATCTCGGTCAATCTACCATTATTTAAATATGAAATTTATTCAATAAAAAAGAGAAAAGAGCCAAAGCTCTTTTCTCTTTTTTATTAGTTATGGTTTATATTAAACAGTTACAGCAGCTTTTTTAGACTTTCTGTATAAGAAAGAATTGAAAATATTTCTTTTACCAAAATTATTAATTGATTTACTATTCACAAATTTATTGAACAAAATTTTATTTACACCAAAGTATTCGTAGGTGTTTCCATCGGTAAAGGTAACTTCCATCAACATACTTTTATGGTGAAAATCATCAACTCTAAAGGCTGTAATAGTAGTTTTATAGGCTTCTAAATTAGCTACTTTGGTTTCTGGTGCGATACTTACCAAAAAATGATATCCATCAATAATTTTTAAACTTATCTCTCCAGCTTCTTTCTTTTTTTCTTCTTCCTGAAACTTATCTGGATGCCATTCTTTTACTAGTCCTCTGTAGGTTATTTTTAATTCCTTCAAATCTATAGCTCCGTCTACTTTAAACAGTTTTTTATATTCTTTGATACGCTTCATTTGTACTATTTTTCAAATTGAGCGCAAATCTATTCATAAAACTTGAAATAGACAGCGCCTTACCAATTTTATTTACAAAATTTAAATAGATGAAAATCAAGTTTTTAAATTCTAAAAAAACGATTCTAGGACATGTTTTTTAAAACTACAAAATTGACTTTCCCTTAGGGAATTTTTCTCTAATCTTCTCTAAACTTAAATGATGAATGCTCCCAATATGAGTATGTTGCTTAGTATTAGTGGCTTTATAGGTTCCGTTTGTTACTAAAGTTCCTATTTGTTGATAAGCCTCTCTAAAAGAAAGTCCCATCATCACTAAATTATTAATAGAATCTACAGTACTTAAATACTTATATTTCTCATCCATAAGATTTATTTTCTTTACTTTAATTTGCTGTATTGAGTAATTAAAAATTTCTAAAATGATTTTCATTTCCTCAATTGAGTTGATCATGTTTTCCTTGAGAAGTTGAAAATCTCTGTGGTAACCACTTGGGAGGTTATTTGTAATTAAGGTCATTTCTATCTGTAAAGCCTGTATTTTATTAGATTTTCCTCTTATTAATTCAAATACATCAGGGTTTTTTTTATGTGGCATGATACTACTTCCTGTGACTAATGAATCTGGAAAAGCTATAAAGTCAAAATTTTGACTCATATACAAACAAATATCCATTGAAAACCTAGATAAAGTGTTTGCAATACCACCTAATGCCGCTGCAATTGTTCTTTCATTTTTACCCCTTCCCATTTGTGCAGCTATAACGTTATACTTAAGTGTACTAAACCCAAGTTCTGTAGTTGTAAAATTTCTATCTATTGGAAATGAACTTCCATAACCTGCCGCAGAACCAAGTGGATTCTGATCTATAGTTTTAATAGCAGCATCTAAAAGATATACATCATCTACAATTACCTCTGCATAGGAAGAAAACCATAATCCAAATGAAGAAGGCATAGCTACTTGAAGGTGAGTATACCCGGGTAATAAGCATTTTTTGTGAATTTCTGCAAGAGTTAATAATGTGTCAAAAAAAGTACTTACTAACCCCTTTATTGTTAGTAATTGATCTTTGTAATATAACTGTAAAGCAACCAATACCTGGTCATTTCTAGACCTTGCCGTATGAATTTTTTTACCAACCTCTCCAAACATTTTAGTTAATTCAAATTCTATTTTAGAATGTACATCTTCAAATTGGGTTTCAATAACAAATGATCCTTCATGAATTTGTTTTTCTAGAATTGACAATCCTTTCTCTAATTGCTGAAGTTCTATTGGTGATATAATACCTATAGAAAATAACATTTTTGCATGAGCTAATGAAGCTTTCAAATCATATTTTGCAATATACATATCAACTTCCCTATCATTACCAACAGTAAACTGTTCTATTTTTTTGTCTATTTTTATTCCTTTATCCCAAAGTTTCATACTCAGTGTCTAATAATGTTTTTTCTAATAATTTAATATACAGGGTAATCCCTTCTTCAATTTCTTGCAAATAAATAAATTCATCAGCGGTATGTGATCTCATACTGTCTCCAGGTCCTAATTTTAAAGAAGGACAACTTAAAACAGATTGATCGGATAATGTTGGAGATCCATAAGTCTTTCTACCCAATTCTAAACCTGCTTTAATTAGGTCATGTTCAACTGATATGGATGAAGAATTTAATCTCAAACTCCTCGGTACAATGGTAGAACATGGAGATTCATTTTCCAAAATATCAGCAATTTCTTTATTTGAATACCTATCATTTACACGAACATCTATAACCAAAGATACTTCAGAAGGGATGGTGTTATGTTGCTTACCTGCCTGTATTTGGGTAACTGTCATTTTTACATCTCCTAAACTTTCTGAACGCTTTTCAAAGGTATACTCCTGAAACCACTTTAGCACTTCAATACTATTGTAAATGGCATTATCATCATTTTTATGAGCAGCATGTCCCGGGGTACCATTAACTTTGGCATCAAAAACTACCAGTCCTTTTTCTGAGATGGCTAATTGCATTAAGGTAGGTTCTCCTATAATAGCAACAGATATCTCAGGTATAATGGACAGCATGCTGTTTAATCCGTTTTCTCCGCTACTCTCCTCCTCTGCAGATGCAACAATAACCAAATTGTATTTTAAATTCTTATGATGATAAAAAAAAGAAAATGTTGCCAATAGAGAAACTAAACAACCTCCGGCATCATTACTACCAAGCCCGTATAATTTACCATCATTAATAATTGGTTCAAAAGGATCTTTGGTGTATCCATTTGTCGGTTTAACAGTATCATGATGAGAATTTAATAAAAGGGTTGGTTTTGTTTTGTCGAAATATTTATTAATGGCCCAAATATTATTATTATTTCTTTTATAAGTGATAGCAGAATCTTGAAACCAAGACTCTATTAGCAATGCCGTTTGATGTTCTTCAGAAGAAAATGAAGGTATTTTTATTAAACTTTTCAATAATGTAATGGCCTCAGTAAATAATTTTTCTTTTTTCATAATTTTTGAATTGTTGTAAAGTTAGAATGATGATCAAAAAGCATGGTAAATTGCCCTATACAAACTTTTGAAACATTATGATCTAGCGCATAAAAACAATTATCTAATTTAGGTAACATACCATCATTAATTATGTTAGATTTTTTTAATTCTATGTACGTTTGATTATTTATTTTTTTGATTACAGAGTTTTCATCATTAGTGTGCTGCAGTACGCCTTTTTTTTCAAAACAATAATACAATTCAACTTTATAATCATTCGAAAAAGCAATGGCTAATTCTGAAGCAATAGTATCTGCATTTGTATTTAATAACTGCCCTTTTTCATCATGAGATATTGCAGAAAAAATACTTGTTATATTGTTGTTTATCAATATTTTAAGAATATTTATATCAACCTTTACTATATCACCAACAAAACCATAATTTATTGGAGTTTCAGATCTTTTATTAGCAATAATTGTATTTCCATCTGCTCCAGTAAACCCAACAGAATTACATCCAAAGCTTTGCAGTTTAGCCACAATATTTTTATTTATTTTACCAGCATAAACCATGGTTATAATGTCTAAAGTTTCTGCATTTGTAACCCTTCTTCCATCTATTATTTGAACTGGAATATTCATTTTATTAGATAAACCTGAAGCTAATTTACCTCCACCATGAACTAAGATTTTCGGTCCATTTAAACTCGAAAAACCTTTTAAAAAAGAGAGTAAACTGACATCGTTATCTATGATATTTCCACCTATTTTTATAACTTTTAGTGTTTTCATTACAATGTTTTTAAAATATTTTTTAACACTATTTGAGCCGCATAAGTTCTATTATTTGCTTGTTCAATCACCACCGAGTTTTCACCATCTAAAACTGCATCTTCTACTACAACATTTCTTCTTACAGGTAAACAATGCATAAACTTTGCATTTCCTAATTTCTCATTGGTTAGCATCCAGTTTTCATCTTCAGATACAATTTTACCGTAATCATGATAATTACTCCAATTTTTAGCATATACAAAATCCGCATCTCTTAAGGCCTCGTCTTGGTTATAGCTAATAGGTACACCTTTAGTAATATTAGAATTTAATTCATATTGTTTTGGATGCGTAATCAAAAGATCTACATCTATTTCTTTCATTATGTTAATAAAAGAGTTCGCTACAGCATGAGGTAATGCTTTTGGATGAGGTGCCCAGGTTAAGACAACTTTTGGTCTTGAAGTTGATTTCAATTCACTAATAGTAATAGCATCTGCAAGCGCCTGTAATGGGTGTGCCGTAGCACTTTCCATATTAACAATTGGTACTGAAGCATATTTTACAAAACTATTTAACACCTGCTCTGTTTCGTCCATTTCTTTGTTTGTAAGGGTAGGAAATGCTCTAATAGCTATAAGATCTCCATATTGAGATATAACATTAGCAGCTTCCTTGATATGCTCTGCTTTGGCAAGATTCATAATAGTTCCATTGTCATATTCTAAATTCCAACAATCATTAATATTTAGAACCATCACCTCCATTCCAAGATTTTTGGCAGCTTTTTCAGTGCTTAATCTAGTTCTGAGACTAGCATTAAAAAAAAGCATAACCAAGGTTTTATACTTGCCTAAATTTTCAAATTGATAGGGATTTTTTTTTAACTGAATAGCTTCCTGAACAGTATGCTTAATACTTTTTATATCGTTAATTGTTATATAATTCTTCATAATACTTCTGTTTTTAGAGCTGTAATAAATAAATCTATATGCATCTTCTTTACGGTTAGTGATGGTAGAATCCTTAATACATTCGGATTTTTAGCATTTCCTGTAAAAATGTGATGCTTGTAGATAAGTTTTTTTCTTAGTTCTGTTATTGGAAAATCAAACTCTAATCCCAGCATTAACCCTCTTCCTTTTATAGCTTTTAAATGCGGTAATGACTGTGCTTCCTTTTTAAAATAATCAAAAATTACCTTTGCATTTTCTTGAAGCTTTTCCTTTTTTATCACCTCCAAAACTGTTAAAGAGGCTGTGCAGGCTAAATGATTTCCTCCAAAGGTTGTTCCTAAAAGACCAAACGAAGCTTTTATTTTAGGATGGATTAAAATCCCTCCAATTGGAAAACCATTACCCATTCCTTTTGCCATAGATATAATATCTGGAATAATTTTATGTTTTTGAAACGCAAAAAAATCACCAGTTCTTCCAAAACCAGATTGAACTTCGTCTGCAATGAGTACCACATTAAACTTTTTACATAGATGATATAATCTTTTATAAAAACTTGTTGTACTTTCATCTAAACCGCCTACGCCTTGTACGCATTCTATAATAACCGCACAAACATCATTGTTACTTAATGCATTTGCTACCCCAGTAATATCACCCAAATCAAATAACTCTATTTCTTGTTGTGCATTAATCGGTGCAATTATTTTGGAATTATCTGTCACTGCAACCGCAGCTGAAGTTCTTCCATGAAAACCATTTTTAAAGGCAATAACTTTCTTTTTATTCGTGTGAAAAGAAGCTAGTTTTAATGCATTTTCATTCGCTTCTGCACCCGAGTTACATAAGAATAATTGATAATTATTGCACCCTGAAGCCTTTGCCAGTTCGGCAGCGAGTTCTTTTTGCAAAGGATTTTGAATAGAATTACTATAAAATCCTATTTTATTAATTTGTTTAGCAATATTGTAAACATATTTTGGATGAGAATGACCAATAGAAATAACTGCATGCCCTCCATATAGATCTAAATACTCTACTCCATGTTCATCATAAATAAAAACATCTTTAGCGTTAACAGGCTTGATGTCAAATAACGGATATACATTAAATAAACTCATATTTGATCTGTTTTAATACTATTTATTTTATTGAAAGAGGCCACCATTCCCTGAATCAAAGAAGAACTTAAGCCTTTGTGTTCCATTTCATTTAACCCTTCTATAGTGCATCCATTAGGAGTGGTAACCCTATCTATTTCTTCCTCTGGATGATTTCCAGTTGCTATTAATAATTGTGCTGCTCCCTCAGAGGTATACATAGATAATTTTTGTGCTTCCTGTGCATCAAAACCCAACTGAATAGCAGCTTGAGTTGTTGCCCTAATTAATCGCATCCAAAAAGCCACTCCACTTGCACATATTACCGTAGCTGCTTGCATTTGATTTTCTGGAATGATTATCGATGTACCTAATCTGTTAAAAATAGCCTCAGCTATTTTAATTCTTTCTGCCCCTTTTTTATTACTACACAAGCAAGTCATAGATTTACTTACAGCTATGGCAGTATTAGGCATTGCCCTAACAACATACTTATCTATACCTATACTATTTTCAATTTTTGAAACAGAATAACCAGTAATCGTAGAAATTATAACATGTCTCTCTGTGAGCAAATCTTTAATAGTATTTAAAATTCCTTCTAAATGTGCAGGTTGTACAGCAAAAATTAAAATGTCTGAGTTTTTAACTGCATTTCTATTATCAGAGGTCAAAAAGACATTTGAATACCCTTTATATTCTTTAATATTTTCTAAATTCCTTCTGGTTAAATACAATGAGGTAATTGCATTTTGAATAATTAACCCAGTGGCTATAGAACACCCTAAATTACCTGTCCCTATGATTGCTATTTTCATAATTTATTTATTTTAAAAATATGTTCCTTTTAATTTCAAGCCCTCAGATTCATCAAACCCAAACATTAGATTCATATTTTGAACTGCTTGACCCGATGCCCCTTTTAATAGGTTATCTATACAACTAGTTATTAGTAATTTGTTCTTATGTTTAGTTATATGAATCAAGCATTTACTCGTATTTACTACTTGTTTTAAATGCAATTCTTGATGAGCAACAAAGGTTAGTGCAGCATCTTTATAAAATTCATTATAAACGCTAATCACATCTTCTAAACTCCCAAAAAACTGGGTATATATCGTTGCAAAAATTCCTCTGGAAAAATTACCTCTGGTTGGAATAAAATTAATATCATAGGAGAACTCTTCTTGATACTGTTTTACCGATTGATATAACTCTTTTAAATGTTGATGATCAAAAGGTTTATAGTAAGAATAATTATTATCTCGCCATGTAAAATGAGAAGTTTTTGATAATGAGGTTCCAGCACCAGTTGCACCAGTCACTGCATTTATATGTATATCATCACGAATTAAATGATGAGATGCCAGCGGCAAAACACCTAGTTGTAATGCAGTAGCAAAGCAACCAGGGTTTGCAATATTATCAGCATTCTTAATTTTTTCTTTATGAAGTTCTGGCAACCCGTACACAAATTCTCTTCCTTGAAAAATAGCATCATTTTTAAGCCTAAAATCTGTGCTTAAATCAATAACTTTTGTTGATGATGAAATAGCTGTTTTAACTAAGAAATCTTTTGAATTTCCGTGCCCTAAGCATAAAAATAGTACATCAACATTTGAATTAATTTTACTAGAAAAAATTAATTCTGTATCTCCTACCAAATCCTGATGAATAGCACTCACTTTATTCCCAGCATTTGAGGTACTGAAGACGTAATTAATTGCTACTTCTTTATGATTTAATAAGATTCTAATTAATTCACCTGCTGTATAACCAGCTCCTCCAATTATTCCTACTTGTATCATTTGTGTGTATTTTGAGAGATTATACTTTGATTTGCATATATTTTTATAAAGCCTTTTGCTTCATCTGCTGTCCAACGTTTATTTTCTTCGCCATAAGTTCCAAAATCAGTATCCATCAAATCATTTTCAGATACTATACCATCTATAGTGAAATGATATGGTTTTAAGCTTACATAAACATGACCTGAAACTTGTGTTTGACTACTCTCTAAAAAAGCTTCAAAATCCCTCATAACCGGATCTAAAAATAATCCTTCATGCAAATGAGTTCCATACCAATTAGACAGGTATTCTTTGTGTTGTAATTGCCATTTTGTTAGGATATGTTTTTCAAGTAAGTGATGAGCTTTAATAGTAATGATTGCTGCTGCTGCTTCAAAGCCAACCCTTCCTTTAATACCTAAAATAGTATCTCCAACATGGATATCTCTACCTATTGCATATTTGGAGGCTAATTTGTTTAATTTTTCTATGCATTTATGTGGTAAATCTTGCTCTTTATTAACGGCAACCAACTCTCCTTTAGAAAAAGTTAATTGCACTTGTTGTTTATCTTTTTTCTGTAACTGTGATGGATAAGCTTCTTCAGGTAAAGGAAGATGAGAACTAAGTGTTTCTTGACCTCCAATACTTGTTCCCCAGAGTCCTTTATTAATTGAATACTTGGCTTTAGACCAAGTCAACTCTATTCCATTAGCTATTAAAAATTGAATTTCTTCTTGTCTTGTTAAATGCTGGTCTCTAATAGGAGTAATAATTTTTATTTCTGGAGCTAGTGTTTGAAAAATTAAATCAAACCTAACTTGATCATTACCTGCCCCTGTACTTCCGTGAGCTACATAATCTGCATTTATTTTTTTAGCATATTTAATAATTTCTAATGCTTGAATACTTCTTTCGGCACTCACAGATAATGGATAGGTATTGTTTTTTAAAACGTTCCCAAAAATTAAGAATTTCACAACTTTCTGATAGTACGACTCAACTGCATCAATATTTTGATATGTTTTTACGCCCATTTGATAAGCTTTAATTTCAATATCTTTAATCTCCAATTCAGTAAATCCTCCAGTATTTATACTTACTGCATGAACCTCATATCCTAAATCTTTAGAACAATGAACTGCACAATAAGATGTGTCTAAACCTCCACTGTAGGCCAATACTAATTTTTTCATTTTTTATTTTTTTTTAAAAAAAGTGATTGTTTTATATTTTTTAATCTCTTAAAAACTTTTATTGATGTTATTTTAGATGGCTCTTTAACTTTTTTAGGATCATAAAGCATCCCTGTACACAAACACATACTTTGCGATGTTCTTTGTAAAACATCATAATTTTTACAAGTTTGACATCCGTTCCAAAATGATTGATCTTTAGTTAATTCCGAAAATGTTACTGGCTTATACCCTAGATCACTATTCATTTTCATAACAGGCAATCCAGTGGTTATACTGAATACTTTTGCTTCTGGAAATTTTAATCTAGAATGAATAAACACCTTTTCTTTTATAAGTTTTGCAATTCCTTTCCCTCTGTAATCCGGGTGTACTATCAATCCTGAATTAGCTACAAACTTACCGTGCCCCCATTTTTCTATATAGCAAAAACCCACAAAATTCTCCTTATCAAGTGCTATGACAGCATTTTGATTATTCATTCTTTGAATGATGTAATCTGTAGTTCTTTTTGCTATTCCTGTTCCTCTTACGTTGGCAGAATCAGCAATAGTTTCACAAATAATCTTTGCATAAATAGCATGCGATTTGTTAGCAATAATAATTTTCAAAATTATAGTTTGAATTGATTGTAAACTTTATTTTATACTGTTTCGATAGAAAATAGAACCGGACTCACCTGAGTTCAAAAATTTAGCAGACACCCTAAGGGCGAAATGAAAAAACAGTGCGTGGAGAGATTTTGTTATCTTTTAGAATAACTGGAGATAAAAAAAATAATATGGAATAAAATGTGAACAATGTTTGAAAATAAATAGTGAATATAGTTGTGTGCTAATTTTTAAGAATTAGCGGCGGCGCATGCTCTTGGGCATTGCAATAGAAACTATATATGTATTATTTTTTAAACTAAACATTATTCAAATATGCTAAATGATTTTGGAATAACAAGGATTCCAAAATCATTTTTTTGAAGTTTTATGTATTTCTTAATTAAGAAACTATTAATTACAATAAATGCAAAAATGGCCTATTAAAAATAACTATTCTACAATATGTAATCTGTGCTTATAAAGTTAGATGTCTTCTTTTCTAGTAATTCTTTAAGAATAGAATTATTATAAGGATTGTCTTTAGAGGCAACAAAAGTACGAATTGAAAAAGAACGTAAAGCATCATAAACGCTTAGTGTACTTACTGCAGAATCTTTTCTACCTGTAAAAGGATACACATCTGGACCTCTTTGACAAGAACTATTCAAATTTACTCTACAAACAAGATTCACTAAATTATCTATTAGTGGAGCTAATGTATGAACATCTTTCCCGAATAAACTTACTTGCTGACCATAATTAGAATCTGCAATATCGTCTAATGGTTCTTCAATATTTTTAAAAGAAATTATAGGAACAACAGGACCAAATTGTTCTTCATGAAATACTTCCATTTGCTTGTTAACAGGATATAAGACTGCTGGAAATATGTAATTTTCAGATGTTTCACCACCTTTAGCATTCAAGATTGTTGCACCATGTTTTTTAGCATCATCTATCAATCCTTGTATGTATGCTGGTTTATTTGGCTCTGGTAAAGGAGTTAATTTAACCCCAGGTTCCCATGGATTTCCAAATGATAACTCATCCACTCGTGCAGAAAACCTCTTGTTAAATTCTTCGACAATATCTTCATGAACGTACAATACTTTTAAAGCAGTGCAACGTTGTCCATTAAATGACAAAGACCCCGCTATACATTCCTCTATAGCAACATCTAAATCAGCATCTGGTAAAACTATTCCTGGATTTTTAGCTTCCAAACCTAAAACAAGACGTAATCTATTAACTTTTGGGTGTTGAGTTTGTAATGACTTTGCTGAAGAACTATGACCAATTAAAGCTAAAACATCTATTTTTCCTGATTTCATAATAGGAGTTGCCAAGGTTCTACCTCTACCATAAATAATATTTACCACTCCTTTTGGAAAACTATTCTGAAATGCTTCCATTAAAGGTGAAATTAACAACACCCCAAATTTGGCAGGCTTAAAAATTGCTGTATTTCCCATAATTAGGGCAGGAATCAACAAACAAAAAGTTTCATTTAACGGATAGTTATAGGGTCCTAGACATAAAACTACTCCTAAAGGACCTCTTCTAATGTGAGCATTAACACCGCTATTTTTTTTAAACTTTGCGCTGTCTCTATCCATTTGTTTATAAGCTTCGATAGTATCATAAATGTAATCTATGGTTCTATCAAATTCTTTTTGTGAATCTGGGAGTGTTTTCCCAATTTCCCACATTAATAGGTTTACAATTTCCTCTCGTTTGGTTTTCATTTGAGCCACAAACTTGTCCATACAGGCAATTCTGTCGACAACTTTCATTGTTGGCCAAAGCCCTTTTCCTCTATCAAAAGCATTACAAGCAGAATTCAACGCCTCATTTGCTTGCTCTTCACCTAACTGAGGAATAGAGCCCAATAATGTTGGCTTATATGTATCTGTTGAAGAAATAGTGGAGAACACATCTGCTGTCTCACCTTTCCAAGTTTTTAAAACACCATCAACTAGATAGGTATTTTGAGAAACTGTTTTCTTGATTTGAAATTGATCTGGTATATTCATCATAGATTAAATATAAAACATTATTAATGATTTGTAAACACTAATTTACAATTCTCTACACTAAAAATTGAAATAAATCTGGTTTATCGTTTAAATAATCACCATAAAAATTATGACGTTTCATTCTGGCAATAAGTGGATCAAGATCTTTTGCTGACTTTAATTCTAAACCAACAACAGCTGAACCTTTAAATCTATTGGTCTTTTTAGTGTATTCGAAATGAGTTATATCATCATCAGGACCTAAAATGTCTGCAACAAATTCTCTTAAGGCTCCTGCTCTTTGCGGAAATTTAATTATAAAATAATGTTTAATATTTTCATAAAGTAAAGCCCGTTCTTTGATTTCTGCAGTTCTAGTAATATCATTATTACTTCCACTTACTATGCAAACTACATTTTTATCTTTTATTTCGTTTTCATAAAGATCTAGAGCTGCAATACTCAGTGCTCCTGCAGGTTCTACAACTGTAGCCTCCTTATTATATAAATCTAAAATAACTTGACATATTTTTCCCTCTGGAATTGTAATCATATCATGTAAATTTTCTTTACACAATGAGAAATTTAAATTTCCAACTCTTTTAACTGCGGCTCCATCTACAAAATTATCAATAGATTCTAGTGCTATATTTTTATTAGCCTTAATAGACGTAGACATGGAGGGAGCACCCTCTGGTTCTACACCTATGATTTTTGTATTTGGTGAAACCTGTTTGAAATATGATGACAAGCCTGATGACAAACCACCTCCGCCAACTGGCACAAAAACATAATCTATTGGCTCATTAGTTTGTTCTAAAATTTCTAAACCAACTGTAGCTTGCCCCTCAATAATTTTTTCATCATCAAATGGATGAATAAATGTTTTTTGTAGTCTTTCTGCTTCAAGAGTTGCAGCATATTTTGCATCATCAAATGAATCTCCTATCAAAACAACATCTATGTATTGTTCTCCAAACATTTTTACTTGATTAATTTTCTGCTTGGGTGTTGGAGTAGGCATATAAATTACACCATGTATTTTCAACAACTTACAAGAAAGCGCTACTCCTTGAGCATGATTTCCTGCACTAGCACAAATAACCCCTTTGGTACGTTCTTTTTCAGTTAACGAAGATATTTTGTTGTATGCACCTCTTATTTTGTAAGACCTTACTTGTTGCAAATCTTCTCTTTTAAACAAAATAGTACTTTGGTGTTTTTTAGAATAATATTCATTCTTAACCAAAGGAGTTTTCAAAGCAACTTCTTGTAAGTTAAGAGAAGCTTTCTTTATGGCTTCTATTGTTGGTCTATAAATTACCCTGGTTTTCATGAAAAAAGATTAATAAACTACTTCTAATTTAAACAACTGTCTTAATAACTTTCATAGCTGTCATAGAAGCTCTTAACTGCTCTCCAACTATTTCTACTGGATGATTTCTAATAATTTTATTAATTCTAATCAATTCTTGATTATCAACACCATTCTCAGAGCTAAAAGATTTACCAATTACGTTTGTAGAAACTGTTTCCATAAAATCAGTTAATAAAGGTTTACAAGCGTGATCAAATAGATAACACCCATATTCTGCTGTATCTGAAATTACACGATTCATTTCAGCCAATTTCATTCTTGCAATTGTGTTTGCAATTAATGGTGTTTCATGTAAAGATTCATAATATGCAGATGCATCTATTATACCAGATTCTGTCATTGCCTCAAAAGCCAATTCTACACCAGCTCTTACAAAAGCAACTAATAAAGTTCCGTGGTCAAAATACTCTTGCTCTGTAATTTCTTGATTCGTAATTACTTGTTTTTCAAAAGCAGTTTCTCCAGTTGCAGCTCTCCAAGTTAATAAGTTAATATCGTCATTTGCCCAGTCTTCCATCATTGTTTTAGAGAAATGACCAGTCATAATATCATCCATATGTTTTTGGAATAATGGACGCATGATATCTTTTAATTCTTCAGATAAACGAAATGCTTCTACTTTTGCAGGGTTAGATAATCTATCCATCATATTTGTAATACCACCATGCTTTAAAGCTTCAGTTATAGTTTCCCAACCATACTGAATTAACTTAGCTGCATAACCAGCATCAATTCCTTCTGCTACCATTTTATCGAAAGATAAAATTGCTCCTGTTTGTAACAAACCACATAAAATAGTTTGCTCTCCCATTAAATCAGACTTTACTTCAGCTACAAAAGAAGATTCTAAAACTCCTGCTGTATGACCTCCTGTAGCAACCGCATAAGCTTTTGCCTGTGTCCAACCTTTTCCTTCTGGATCATTTTCTGGATGAACAGCTGTTAATGTTGGCACTCCAAATCCTCTTTTAAATTCTTCACGGACTTCAGATCCAGGAGATTTAGGTGCTACCATAATCACTGTTAAATCTTTACGAATTTGCATTCCTTCTTCTACAATATTAAATCCGTGAGAATAACTTAAAGTAGCTCCTTTTTTCATCAATGGCATCACACCATTTACAACATTTGTGTGTTGTTTATCTGGAGTTAAATTGATAACTAAGTCTGCAGTTGGCAACATTTCTTCGTAAGTACCTACAACAAAATCATTTGAAGTTGCATTAATGTAAGATTGTCTTTTTTGATCAATTGCTGCTTGTCTTAAAGTATAAGAAATATCTAAGCCAGAATCTCTCATATTTAAACCTTGATTTAAACCTTGTGCACCACAGCCCACAATAACAATTTTCTTTCCTTTTAAAGCGTTTACTCCGTCTTCAAATTCTGAAGCATCCATAAAACGACATTGTCCTAATTGCTCTAATTTTTGTCTTAATGTTAATGTATTAAAATAATTTGACATTTTAATTTATTTAGTTGTTGTATGATTCTATTAATGATGATATTTTCATTTCTTCTTTGGTAACCGCAATTAACCCAGAACGTGTATACTGCATAATTCCAAATGGACTTAATTTATTGTACAATTCTACTATTTCTTCTTTTTTACCTGATTTTTCAACTACAAAAAAGTCTTTATTAACTGTTACAATTCTAGCATTACTTTCTTTAATAATGTTTTGTATTTGACGTTCTTCAAATAATAATTCTGACTTTATTTTAAATAAACCAGCTATTTGATAAATAATGTCATCAAGACTATGGTAATATGCTTTAATTACTTCTACTTGTTTTTCTATCTGACCTAGAATTTTTTTAATATTTACTTCATTCATATTTACAACAATTGTAAATTTAGAAACGCCTTCAATCTCAGAAGGTGAAGTATTTAAACTTTCTATATTAATATGTCTTCTTTGGAAAATTGCTGAAATTCTATTCAACAATCCAATATTATTTTCAGTATAAATTGATACTGAATAAAGTTGTTTTTCTTCTGTACTCATCTTATTCTAATCTTATATCTGAAACGCTTGCTCCAGATGGAATCATTGGAAATACATTATCTTCTTTTTCTACACAAACTTCTAAGAAATAAGCTTCTTTACTTTGCATCATTTCTGCTACAGCTTCTGCTAAATCTTCACGTTTGGTAACTTTTCTAGCTTTGATATAATACCCTTCTGCAATCGCAACAAAATTTGGATTCACCATTTCTGTAGATGCATATCTTTTATCAAAAAATAACTGTTGCCATTGACGTACCATCCCTAAGAAATCGTTATTTAAAACAACCACTTTTACAGCTGCTTTTTGCTGAAAAATTGTACCTAATTCTTGAATGGTCATTTGATAACCTCCATCACCAGAAATAGATACTACTTCACGATCCGGAGCTGCCATTTTTGCACCTATTGCTGCTGGCAAACCAAATCCCATAGTTCCTAACCCACCAGAAGTAATATTACTCTTAGTCACATTAAAATTAGCATATCTACAAGCAATCATTTGATGTTGACCCACATCACTTACAATTGCAGCTTTCCCTTCACTCTGAATATTGATTTCTTTCAAAACCTCAGCCATTGTTATGCCTTCTTTTGTAGGATATAAATCGTTTTTGATTACTTTTTCGTATTCAATTTCATACAAGTCTTTAAACTTTTGATGCCATTCATTATGAGAATTCTGTTCTAATAATGGTAATAATAAATCTAAACTTATTTTAGAATTACCTAAAACAGCTACATCAGTTTTTACATTTTTATCTATTTCTGCAGGGTCAATTTCAAAGTGAATTACTTTGGCTTGTTTTGCATAAGTGTTTAAGCTACCTGTAACACGATCGTCAAAACGCATTCCAATTGCGATTAAAACATCACATTCATTAGTTAAAACATTTGGAGCATAATTTCCATGCATACCAACCATACCTACATTTAATGGATGTGAAGTTGGAATTGCAGAAGCTCCTAAAATTGTCCAAGCAGCTGGAATTCCTGCTTTCTCAACAACAGCCTTTAATTGCTCTTCTGCTTCACCTAAAATAATTCCTTGCCCCCAAACAATTAGAGGTTTTTTAGCAGCATTTATTAATTTTGCAGCTTCCTCAACCTTAGAAACATCTGTTTCTGGAACTGGTATGTAACTTCTTACATGTGTACATTTTTCATATGAAAAATCAAACTCGTTAAATTGAGCATCCTTTGTAATATCAATCAAAACTGGCCCTGGTCTTCCACTTTTGGCAATATAAAATGCTTTTGCCAATGCTTCTGGTATATCTTCTGCTCTAGTTACTTGACAATTCCATTTTGTAACTGGTGTAGAAATTCCTACAATATCTGTTTCTTGAAAAGCATCTGATCCCAATAAATGAGATGGTACTTGACCTGTGATACAAACCATTGGTGTAGAATCTATTTGTGCATCTGCAATACCAGTAATTAAATTGGTTGCTCCTGGACCTGAAGTAGCTATAGCTACCCCAACTCTTCCAGAAATTCTTGCATATCCTTGAGCTGAATGTGTTGCACCTTGCTCATGTCTTGTTAATACATGATGAATTTTATCTTGATACTTGTATAACTCGTCATAAACTGGCATAATTGCTCCTCCTGGATAACCATAAAGAATATCTACTCCCTCTTCAATTAAACATCTTACAATTGCCTCACTACCAGAAATACGCTCTGTAGTTTTGGTAGATTTTTCTTGTGATTTCATGGTTTGTGTGTCCATATATTTTCTTTTTATAAATCAGTAACACATCCTTTAGATGCTGAAGCTACTGTTTTTGCGTATTTGTATAAAATTCCTTTTTTATGCTTTGGTTCTGGAGCAATCCATTTTGCTTTTCTCTCTGTTAATTCTTCATCAGGGATTAATACATTAATTGTATTGTCTTCAGCACTAATTCTGATTTTATCTCCAGTTTTTAGGATTCCTATTGCTCCTCCTGATTGTGCTTCTGGAGTTATATGCCCAACAACAAAACCATGAGTTCCTCCTGAAAAACGTCCATCAGTAATCAATGCTACTGATTTCCCTAAACCTGCACCCATAATTAATGAAGTTGGCTTTAACATTTCAGGCATTCCAGGACCTCCTTTTGGACCTACATACCTAATGACGACTACATCTCCTTTTTCTACTTCTCCATTAGAAATACCTGTATTTGCAGCTTGTTCACCATCATAAACAACAGCTTTCCCCTCAAACAATAAACCTTCGTTTCCAGAAATTTTTGCAACAGCTCCTTCTTCTGCTAAGTTTCCATAAAGGATTTGTAAATTTCCTGAAGATTTTAATGCTTTATCAGTTGGGAAAATTACATCTTGGTCTTCAAATTTTATTGCTTCTACATGTTCTAAATTTTCTGCCAAAGTTTTTCCTGTTACTGTTAAGCATTCTCCATGAAGATATCCATTATCTAATAAGTATTTCATAATTGCTGGTGTTCCACCAACTCCATGAACATCTTCCATTAAATATTTTCCTGAAGGTTTTAAATCAGCAATTAATGGAGTTTTATCTGAAACTCTTTGAAAGTCCTCTAGGGTAAAATCAATATCAGCAGCATGTGCAATCGCTAAAAAGTGAAGTACTGCATTAGTAGATCCTCCAAGGGCATTTACCAAAGCAATGGCGTTTTCTATAGATTTTTTAGAAATAATATCTAAAGGTTTTAAATCTTGTTCTAATAGGTTTTTAATGGCTACTGCGTGTCTTTCTGATTCTGATAGTTTATTTGGGTTTTCTGCTGGAATTGATGAATTATAGGGTAATGCAAAACCCATGCATTCAATAGCTGAAGCCATTGTATTTGCGGTATACATTCCACCACATGCACCTGCTCCAGGTATAGACCTTTTAATGATTTCTCTGTATTCATCTTCTTCAATTTCTCCAGCAACTTTTTGACCAAGCGCTTCAAAGGCAGATACAATATTTAATTTCTTTCCTTTATAATTTCCTGAAGCTATAGTTCCTCCATACATCATAATTGAGGGACGATTTAAACGTAACATAGACATGACAGCTCCTGGCATATTTTTATCACAACCAACTATAGCTATTAATGCATCGTAACTTTGTGCATTCATAACCGTTTCAATAGAATCTGCAATAATATCTCTAGAAACAAGCGAATAGTTCATCCCAGATGTTCCCATAGAAATTCCGTCAGAAACTCCTATAGTATTAAAACCTAAACCAACCATGTCTGAAATCTTACACTCTATTTTTACCTCATCTTTCAATCTATTCAAGTGCATATTACATGGATTACCATCATACCCAGTGCTTACAATACCTACTTGAGCTTTGTGCATGTCTTCATCTGAAAGACCTACAGCATATAACATGGCTTGTGATGCTGGTTGAGATTCATCTTGTGTTAATCTTCGGCTATGTTTATTAATATCTTTCATTATGATTTGCAGTAGGTACTCTATTTAGTTGTTCTAAATTAGTTTATTGCTATCCTTATCATTTCATTACAAACTTAAATCAGCTTAAATTCATTAGTTTTGAATATAATTTAAATATTTGAAATTCAGAATATTAGCTGTTTATATTTGTGATGTTCAAGCACCCAAATTTTTCTTATAAAAAAAGCCTTCCGTTTTGGGAAGACCTTTTATTTTTATCATTTATAAATATCATTCGCTATGGTTACGGATTCTTCCCAATAATGACAGAAATTATGTGTATTTGTCTTGTTTTCATTACTGATATAAATTTAATGATTTTTATTTTAAATATTACATAGCAATTAAATCACCTGAAATAT